>JAKAOE010000018.1 GCA_021823305.1 Acidobacteriota bacterium | reverse complement strand
GCGCGGCAAGCGAAAAATCCTTGTGCAGCAGCACGCCGTCAAGGCGGGCGGAGTAGTAGCGCGGCAGGGTGCGGATGACACGATACCCGAGGCGGGCGTAGAAGGCGAGGGCGGCCTGGTTGTCCACCGCGGCTTCCAGGCGCATGCCGCGCGCGCCGGCCTGACGGTAATGGCTCTCGGCGGCGAGCAGCAGCGCGCGGCCGATGCCCTGGCGGCGGAACTCGGGCGCGACGTCGACGGTGATGACATGGCCGCGGTCGGCGCGGCGCAAGGTGAGGATGAAGCCGGCGAGGACGGCATCGAACCGGCAGCCGAGATGGAACCCGCGCGGGGTGAGACGCAGGGCAGCGCGGATTTCGCGCTGGGAATAGGCGATGCCGGGCGGGAAACAGCGCTGATCGAGGGCGTAGAGGGCGGGCAGATCGCCAAGCGTGAGCGGGCGCAACTCCACCCTGAGTATTGTAGCTAGCGCAGGCGGCGCAGCAGGCAGCCGGCGAGGCGGCCGGCGGCGAGGCCGGCAAGCGCGGCGGCGGCGAGCGCAAAGCCGGGATGGCGGCGCAACTGCTCGCGCGGGGCCATGCGGTGCAGGCCGCTGCGCAGGCGGTCACGCAACGCCTGGGCGCGTTCAGTGAAAGCGCCGCGCTCTTCGCGCAGGCGGCGGTCAAGCTCGGCAATGGGGAGGGCCATGGGTCAAATCCGGCTGCGGCGCCAGCCGAGCACCAAGCCGAACGCGAAGGCGGCTGTAGCTGCCAGCGCCAGCCGCAGCGCGTGCCCGCGCGGCGCGAGCGCACGGGCGGCGCGGGCGCGACCGGCGAGGCGGCCCACGGCGCGCGCGGCACCGGCGAGCGGCGGCGCGCTGCGCGGTCGTATCGGAATCGGCTCGGACGCGGACTGAGAAGTCACCTGCGCGGATTGGATGCGCCGAAGCGGGGCGGCGGCGGAACGGCGGCCGCCTCAGCCGCACTGCGCGTGGAAGCGGCGGGCGGAGGTGAAGGCGTAGTGAATGCCGGAGACCAGCACCAGCACCGCGACCGCGCCCCAGCCGAACTGTTCGATGCCGAGCACGACCCGGTTGGGCATCCAGGCGTTGAGCAGCGCGACGCCGATGGTGGCGAGTTCGGCGGTGGTCTCGGCCTTGCCCCACCAGGTGGGGCGAAAGTCGCGGAAGGGCGTGGCGGTGAAGAGCACCAGCGCGGAGACCAGGATGCAGGCGTCGCGGACAAACACCAGGACGGCCAGCGCCCAGGGGATCTGGCGGGCGAGGGCAAGAGCGAGAAAGAGCGCGGTGAGCAGGGTCTTGTCGGCAGCCGGATCGAGGTAGGCGCCGAGCTGGGAGCGTTGATTGAAGCGGCGGGCGAGGAAGCCGTCGAAGCCGTCGGTGACGGCGGCGCCGGCGAAGATGGCCACCGCCCAACCGAAGCGCCGCTCGACCACCGCGGCAAGGATGAACGGAATCGAGAGCAGGCGCAACTCGGTGAGCAGGTTGGCGGGGTAACACCACTCCGGCCAAGTGGAGGCCGCGGGAGCAACAGAAGGCACGAGTTTATTATTAGAGCAAATCCAGCGTTAGTGTGGGCGATGCGGGCACGAGGCGTGCGGCTTTTCTTGGTGAAAAGCCGCATCCCGGACACCACGAGAGGAACCAGCAGAGCTGGATTTGCTCTAGCGATTGCCGGCGGGGGCGGCGGCGACGGCGGCTTCCGGCTGAAGCTGGTTGAGCATGGGCAAATAGCGGTTGCGGACGGCGTCGAACTGGGCGCGCAAGGACGGCGCCACCGGCCGGCCGGGCGGCAGCGACTTGCGCAGGGTCTCGAAGTTCATGAACTTGCCGTAGCGCTCGATGCCGAAGTGGAGGTTGGGACCGGTGGCCAGCCCGGTCATACCCACCAGGCCGATGCGCTGGCCTTGCGCCACGCGCTCACCCAGGTGCACGAGGATGCGCGAGAGGTGCAGGTAGACGGTTTCGTATCCGCCGGGATGGCGCAGCCGCACCATCTTGCCGTCCTCGCCGTAGTAGCCGGCTTGGATGACGACGCCAGCGCCCAGCGCCTGCACCGGCGTGCCGGTGGGGGCGGCGAAGTCGGTGCCCAGGTGGGGGCGGTAGTACTTCAGGATGGGCTGCCAGCGATGGTAGGAAAAGCCGCTCGAGATGCGCGCATCGAATTTGAGCGGGGAGCGCAGGAACTCGCGCTTCAGCGGCCGCCCGTTGGGGCGGTAATAGGTGAGGAAGCCGTGGCGGTCATGAAAGCGGAGGGCTTCGTAGGCGTGGCCGGCATTGACGTATTCAGCGGCGACGATCTGGCCGTAGCCGGCGAAGGCGCCGTTGCGGTAGCGCTTCTCAACCAGCACGCGGAAGACGTCGCCGGCGCGGGTGTCGGTGTAGAAATCGAGGTCCCAGCCGAAGATGTTGGCGAAGTCCACCGCCAACTGGTCGTGTTCGCCGGCTTGTTCGACCGCCTGGAAGAGCGAGCTTTCAACCGTGCCGGCTACACCCACAAGCTTGGTGACGAAGGGTATGGTCTGGATGGCGGCGGTCCAGGCGGCGGGCGTGCCGGCAGCGGCGGGGGCGCGCAACCAGAGGAGGTGGCCGCTGTCAATCTGATAGCTCAGGGCCTGCGGGGCGCCGGAGGGCGAGCGCACCAGATCGAGCTGGTGGCCGGCCTGCACGCGCGCCAGGTTGTAGACCGGACGGGCGATGGCGACCAGGCGCTGCGCCAGGGCGGGATCGAGGTGGTAGGGGGCGAGGGCGGCGATGAAGGTGCTATGGCGGGGGATGCGCACCACCTGGCCGGGTTGCGGCGCAGGCGCGGGGGCGGGCCGCACGGGCGCGGCGGGCCGGGCGGGGGGCGCGGAGGTGGCGGGTTGGGCGTGGCGCCGGGCGATCGCCATACCGCCGGCGACGCCGGCGGCGAAGACCGCCAGCACCACCAGGCCGAGGGCCGGGGTGCGGCGCAGGTTCAGTGGCATTCCGTTCCGTATTGTAACGGGCGCCCCCGCGCCCGCGTCCAGACGAAAAGACTAGGTGCGGGGACGTAATTTCTGCCCGATGCTGCGCACCACCAACTGCAGCGCCAGGAATCCGATGCCGGTGGTGATGGCCATCGCCGCAAGAATCAAGGCAAATGCCGAAGCGTCTTCCAGGATTAAGGAGCCCACGCCGAAATTATTAGCACGCCGAGGGCCAGAAGAGGAGTGGGGGCGGGATCAAGTTGGTTATAATGGCACAGGTTTGCGCTCAATTTTGGCGGCCGCGGCCGGACGCCCTTGCAGTCGTGGGGCGTCAGGCGAGGCTAGGCTTCCCCGTGTGATTCATCGCCCATGAAAATTCTGGCTGCAACCGGGCGCCGCCCGGCCTTCCGGCTCGGGGTGTTGTTGGCGGCGGCATTGGCGGCCGGCGCCTGCAACACCTATTACATTCCGCCTCCGCCGGTGTCGGTGACGTTGACCAACTACACGCCGACACTGGTGATCTCGTCGCTCGACACCAGCGGCGCCGTGGTGCCGTCGCAGCTCCAACTCAACGGAGCGGTGAACAATTCGGGCAACCAGACGCTGATCTATTCGGTGGGCCAGGACGGCAATTATATCGAGGGCGGCGACAACATTTTGGGGTACGTCTCCAACAGCGGCGTTTACACCGCGCCGCTGCAGGTGCCGACGCCGAACACGGTGACCGTTCTGGCACGCGCGCAGGTGGACCCGACGCAGACCGCGGCCACCACGATCACGCTGCTGAACCCGACCGCGACCACGCTGACGGTGACGCCGCCGGTGCTGACGCAGGGGTTGAGCACCATGCTCGACATCACCGGGCTGTACTTCGCGCAAGGGGCCACGGTGAGCCTCAGCGGTGCGACGCTGGGGCCGGTGCAGTACGTCAGCGCCAGCGAGCTGAAGGTTCCGGCGAACGTCCAGGCGGCCGGGCTGCTGGCATTGACCGTGACCAACCCCTATCCGTTCGGGCCGACGAACACGTTCGCGATGCGCAGCCAGCCGGCCAGTCCGGCGACGTCGAGCGCGGTCGCGGTGGAGGTGGCGCGGGCGGGAACCGACAGCAGCGGCAACCCGGTGACGGCGACCAAGGCGTATGTGCCGGAGGCAGGCAGCCTGGCGGTGGTGAACCTGGATACCAACAAGCAGATCGGCTCGGTGGTGATGCCCAACGGCTACGTGCCCAACCTGGTGGCGGCGCATCCGGCGAAGAGCGAGTTGGTGGTGGCGAGCGAGAGCAGCAACGTGTTGCAGATCGTAGACGCCAATCACGACGCGGTCGTGGCCTCGTTGACGGTTCCGGTGACGGGCACGGCGACGGTGGACGGGACATCGTGCACGATTTGCGGCCTGGTGGTGGACAGCTCGCGCGACCAGGCGATTCTGGACACGCCGGCGGGGTACCTGGCGCTGAACCTGGACACGGGAGCGGCGGGTACGCCCTACGCCGCGCCGGCGGCGGCAAACTTCGCCTACGATGCGAACACGCAGCGCATCTACGTGCCCTACCACAACGGCAACGGCAGCGGCGTGGACGTGATCGACCTAGTGGCGGGCACGGTGTCGCCGGTGGAACCGCAAGGGGTGCTCTACGGCACGGGCACGGACACGGCGGCGTTCGACCCCGGGACCGGGGTGCTGACGGTGGGCGACGCCGATTCGGGCACCTATCTCGATCTGAACTTCAACAACGCGCAGACCAGCGCCGGCGCCACGCTGGCGCCGGCGGCGCCGTTCACCATCAGCAGCGCCTGCGCCGGCGCCTGGAAGGGCATGGATCTGGACTTCACCAGCCACTTCGGCTGGCTGGCGAACCTGGGCGAGTGCGTGGCGGTGGCGGCGATGCCGCCCTCGGCGCCCTCGGGCACGCCCGGCGATCCCTCACCGATCCGCTGGGCGCAGATGCCGCTGGGGCCGGACGGGCTGCCCTGGCAGAACACGCCGTTGGGCCAGCCGCAGTCGCTGGCGGTGTTTACCGGAGCGGACGGGCGGGCCTACGGGCTGGCGGTGCGCGGCGACGGCACCGTGCTGCTGAAAATGGACCTGCAGCTGCTGATGGACGCCAATCCGATCACCGGCGCGCTGGACGCCAACCAGGTAGACCCGACCAACGTCACCGTCAACGGGCAGACGGTGTCGGCCATCACCTACATCGCGCTGCACGGCTAGGCGCCGGGCGCGGCACGGCGTCCGGCCGCCGTATAATGCCGGGGACATGACCTCGCCGCGCCACGCGCTCGCAGCCAGCTTCCTGGGCTGGATGCTGGACGCGTTCGACTTTTTCGTCGTCGTGTTCCTGGTGGGGCGGCTGGCGACGCAGTTCGCGGTGCCGAAGGCGGCGATCGTGTGGTCCATCACGGCCACGCTGGCGATGCGGCCGGTGGGGGCGCTGGTGTTCGGGCTGCTGTCGGACCGCTACGGGCGGCGGCGGCCGCTGATGGCGAACGTGGTGTACTACGCCCTGATCGAGGTGGCGTGCGGCTTTGCCCCCAATTTCACCGTGTTCCTGATCCTGCGCGCGCTCTACGGTATCGGGATGGGCGGCGAATGGGGGGTGGGGGCGGCGCTGGCGATGGAGGCGGCGCCGGAGAAGCGGCGCGGCGTGCTCTCCGGGCTGCTGCAGAGCGGCTACCCGATCGGCTATCTGCTGGCGGCGCTGGCGGCGCGCTTCATCCTGCCGGCGCTGGGCTGGCGCGCGATGTTCTGGGTGGGCGGCGTGCCGGCGCTGCTGGCGCTCTACATCCGGCGCAAGGTGCCGGAGTCGGAGGCGTGGGAGCGGAGCAAGGCGCCGTCGGTGAAGGCGATCCTGAAAACGCTGGCGGAGGGCGGGCGGCAGGTGGCCTACCTGGTGGTGCTGATGGCGCTGATGAATTTCCTCTCGCACGGCACGCAGGACCTCTATCCCGACTTTTTGACCACGGTGCATCACATCGCGGCCAACACCGTGGCCTGGATCGCGGTGCTGTACAACGTCGGGGCGGTGGCGGGCGCGGTGGCGTTCGGGCTGCTGTCGGAGCCCTGGGGACGGCGGCGCAGCATGCTGGCGGCGCTGGCCCTGTCGCTGCTGGTGCTGCCGCTGTGGGCGTTCAGCCACGGCGCGGCGCTGCTGGCGCTGGCGGCCTTCCTGATGCAGGCCGGGGTGCAGGGCGCCTGGGGGATCATCCCGGCGCACCTGAACGAGCTGTCGCCCGAGGCGGCGCGCGGGCTGTTGCCGGGTTTCTGCTACCAGATCGGGATCCTGATCGCCTCCCCGACCAGCAACATCGAGTACGCGCTGCGCGCGCGGTTCGGTTACGGCGCGGCGCTCACCGGCTTCGTGTTGGCGATCCTGGCGGCCGTGGCGCTGGCGGTGGCGCTGGGGCCGGAGCGCAAGGGGCGGCGCTTCGGCGAGACGCCCGGCGCGGGCGGCGCGGCCATCAGCCGAGGCGCACCGGCGACGTAGCCATCATCCAGAACGAAACCGCGATCACTAGGATCACGATCACCTGGATGGCGCGCCAGCGGCTGACTTGGGCCTCGGTGAGCGGTGGATCGTCGCCCACCAGCATGCCCAGCACAAAGCCGCTGGCGAGGCCGCCAATGTGGGCAGCGTTATCCACGCCAGGAATGACAAAGGCAATGATCAGCGCGTAGACCGCCCAGCGCACCGCAACGCTGCGCAACTGCTGGCCCATGGCGGTGTGGCTGCGGCGGACGCCGTAGGCGATCATCACACCGAGGATGCCGAAAATGGCGCCGCTGGCGCCCAGGCTGAGGTAGCCGATGTAGCTGGAAGTGATGTAGCCGAAGATGCCGGTCGAGATGTAAAAAAACAGGAACTTGGCGCCGCCGTAGAAGGACTCGACCAACTGGCCGATGTCATACAGCGCCCACATGTTGAAGGCGATGTGCAGCAGGTTGGCGTGCAGGAAGCAGGCGGTGACAAAGCGCCAGTACTGGTGAGTGGCGACAACGTCGGCAAGCGGCACGCTGGCCCCAAGCCGCAAGAACGCGGCCGTGCTCGGGCCGCTCATGAGGTGGGTGAGGATGCCGCGGCCGCTGACCGCGAACTCCACCACGAACATCACGAAGTTCATCAGCACCAGGATGCCGGTCACCGGCACCGTGCCGGGCAGGGCGCGCGTCAGCAGCTTGCCGGTGGGCCCGGTGCCGAAAACCTTGAGGCGCTGCCCGCAATAGGGGCAGGCGGGCTTGCCGCGCGGCACCAGCGCGCGGCAGGAGGGGCACATCTTAGTTTCCGCGCCCAGCGCCTGTTCGGTCTGGCGCAGACCGCCCTTCCACGCTTCCCAGCGGTTGCGCAGGCGGTTCAGCTTGAACTGCCACTTGGGCGGTAAAGGCATCCGGCGATGGCGGCCGCGCAGCGGCCGGTTACTTTACGCGCTCGATGCGCACCTGCTGCATGACGACCGGCGACTTGGGCCGGTCGCGCGCATCGCGCGGCGTGTTGGCGATCGTTTCGACCACGTCGTAGCCGGCGACCACCTCGCCGAAGACCGAGTGCTTGCGGTCGAGCCAGGTGGTGGGAGCGACGGTGACGAAGAACTGGGAGCCGTTGGTGCCGGGGCCGGCGTTGGCCATGGAGAGCATGCCGGGGCGGGAATGGTTGAGGCTGGGGTGGAACTCGTCGGCGAACTTGTAGCCGGGGCCGCCGGTGCCGGTGCCGAGCGGGTCGCCGCCCTGGATCATGAAATCGGGGATGACGCGATGGAAGACCAGGCCGTCGTAGAAGGGGCGCTTGGTCTTCTGGCCGGTTTTGGGATCGGTGAACTCCTTCGAGCCTTCGGCGAGGCCGGCGAAGTTGGCGACGGTTTGCGGCGCTTCGGCCTCAAACAGGCGGGCGGTGAACTCGCCCAACGAGGTGCGGAAGTGCGCGTACAGACCGGGTGCGGGCATAGGCGGATGTCCCTCGAAGTGAAGCTAAATGGTAGTCTAGCATTCGGGTTATGGAGACACGCCAGGTTGTGATTTTGGGGTCGGGCTGCGCCGGCCTCACCGCCGCGATTTATACCGCCCGGGCCGGGCTGAAGCCGCTGGTGGTTGAAGGGCACGAGTCCGGCGGGCAGTTGAGCCTGACCACGCTGGTGGAGAACTTCCCCGGTTTTCCCGAGGGCATCCAGGGCCCGCAGCTCATCGAGAACATGCGCGAGCAGGCGGCGGCGTTCGGCGCCGAGTTCCTGGCCGACGAGGTGGCGGAAGCCAAGCTGGGCGCGCGCCCCTTCACGCTCGAACTGGAGGACGGCAAGGCGCCACTGCGCACCCAGGCGCTGATCATCGCCTCGGGCGCGCGCGCACGCTGGCTCGATCTGCCCAGTGAGAAGGCGCTGATCGGGCACGGCGTGTCCAGCTGCGCCACCTGCGACGGGTTCTTCTTCCGCGGCAAGGACATCCTGGTGATCGGCGGCGGCGACTCGGCCATGGAGGAGGCGCTGTTTCTGACGCGCTTCGCCAGTTCGGTGACGGTGGTGCACCGGCGCGACGAGTTCCGCGCCTCGAAAATCATGCTGGAGCGGGCGCGCGCGCACGCCAAGATCCAATGGGTGCTCAACGCCGAGGTGATCGAGGTGCTGGACGTGGCCAAGCAGGAAGTCACCGGCGTGCGGCTGCGGGCGACGAAGGGCGAAAAGAAGGAGTGGGAGATGCCGATCGCGGCGGTGTTCCTCGGCATCGGGCACACGCCCAATACCCGCGCCTTCGGCAATCAGTTGCCCACCGACACCGACGGCTACCTCGTCACCAGTGAATACGTGAAGACGCCGGTGGAGGGCGTCTACGCCTGCGGCGACGTGCAGGACCGCAAGTACCGCCAGGCGATCACCGCCGCCGGCACCGGCTGCATGGCCGCGATCGAAGTCGAGCGCTTCCTGGCGGAAGCGGATTGAGCCAGCCGCGCCCCGCGCTGCCGGCCGGCGCCGGGACTGTGGGCTAAATCCTGAATCACGAACCGTTTCGATGACGTGCGGCGCGATGGGCTACCATGGCGGTGGGCTTATGGACTATCGGGCAAGACAACAGGCCGCGCTAGGGCGAATGGAAGCGGCAAGGTTGGATGCGCTGCTGGTGGTACACCTGCCCAACATCCGCTATTTGACCGGGTTCAGCGGCTCGAACGCGCTGCTGTTGCTGGAGCCGGGCCGGGCGTGGCTCTATACCGACGGGCGCTACCGCGAGCAGGCCAGGCTCGAAGTCCGGGAGGCCAAGGTCGAAATTCCGCCCAGGGGCGATTTGTGGAAGGCGGCGGGGCGGCGGGCGCGGCGGCACAAGCAGGTAGGGCTCGAGGCCGATCATGTGACCATCGCCCAGCGCGCGCGCTGGCTGGAGGTCTGGGGCGGCCATGAGAAGGGGTTGCGGCCGCTGCGGGGCGAGATCGAGGCGCTGCGGATGGTGAAGGAGCCGGATGAGATTGCCGCGATCCGGCGGGCGGTGGAGTTGGCCTCAGGCGGGTTTGCGAAGCTGACGGCGAAGCTGCGGCCGGGGATGGAGGAGACCGCGGCGGCGGGTTGGCTGGAGTACCAGTTGCGGCAGGCGGGGGCCGATGGGCTGGCGTTCGACACGATCTTGGCGGGCGGGGCGCACGGGGCGCAGGTGCACGCGCATCCGGGCAGCGCACCTCTCCCGCAGCGCGGCTTTGTCGTGGTGGACTACGGCGTGCAGTTGGGCGGCTACTGCAGCGACATGACGCGCACGGTACACTTGGGCGAGCCCGGCCGCAAGGCGCGGGCGGTGTACGCCACCGTGCTCGAGGCGCAGATGGCGGCGATCGCGGCGGTGAAGCCGGGCGCGGCGAGCGCGGCGGTGGACCGGGCGGCGCGGCGGGTGATCCAGAAGGCGGGCTGGGGCGCGTACTTTCCCCATTCCACCGGGCATGGCGTAGGCTTGGAGATACACGAGGCGCCGCGGCTGGGAGCCACCTCGAAGGAGCGGCTGGCGGCAGGCCAAGTGATCACGATTGAACCGGGAATCTACATTCCCGGCTGGGGCGGGGTGCGGATTGAGGATGTGGTGGTGGTGACGGAGCGGGGGGCGGAAGTGCTGACGCCGACGCCCAAGCAACTGCTCCGGTTGTAGCTGCAGCACCCAAGGATGGGACCGCACGCATTATGGATTTCGACCAGATTCGCAAACTGATTGACACGCTGATCGAGAAGCAGATTGACGAATTCGAGCTGGAGGAGGAAGGCCGCCGGATTCGCATCCGGCGCAACGTGCCGCCGGCGGTGATGGCGGCGCCGGCGCACGCGCCAGCGGCGGCGCCGACCGCGGCCGCCCCGGCGGCGGCGGGCGCGGGCGAGGCGGCCAACGCCGACGACGGGCTGGTGACGGTGACCTCGCCGCTGGTGGGCACCTACTACGAGTCGCCGGCGCCGGGTGCGCCCGAGTTCGTGCGGGTGGGCGATCAGGTGGAAGCTGGGCAGGTGCTGTGCATCGTGGAAGCGATGAAGCTGATGAACGAGATCGAAGCCGAGATCGCCGGCGAGGTGGTGCGCAAGCTGGTGACCAACGGCCAGCCGGTGGAGTTCGGCCAGCCGCTCATGCTGGTACGGCGGCGCGCGTAGCCGGACATGTTCAAGAAGATCCTCATCGCCAATCGCGGCGAGATCGCGCTGCGCGTGATCTGCGCCTGCAAGGAGCTGGGCATCCGGACGGTCGCGGTCTACTCCCAGGCCGACCGGCACGCGCTGCACGTGCGCTTCGCCGACGAAGCGCTGTGCATCGGACCGCCGCGCCCGACCGACAGCTACCTCAACATTCCGGCGGTGGTGAGCGCCGCCGAGCTCACCAACGTGGACGCGATCCACCCCGGCTACGGCTTCCTTTCCGAGAACGCCAACTTCGCCGAGGTGTGCGAAACCAGCCGCATCAAATTCATCGGCCCGCGGCCGGAGGTGATCCGGCTGATGGGGGAGAAGGAGCGGGCGCGCGAGGCGGCGCGCTCGATCGGGCTGCCGGTGCTGCCGGGCTCGGAGGGCGTGCTCAAGGACGAGGCGGAGGCGATCGCGGTGGCGGCGGCGGTGGGCTACCCGGTGATGGTGAAGGCCTCGGCCGGCGGCGGCGGGCGCGGCATGCGCGTGGTGCGCGGCGCGGCCGAGTTGCCGGGGCTGTTTTCGGCGGCGCAGGCGGAGGCGGCGAGCGCCTTCGGCTCGGGCGACCTGTACCTGGAAAAGCTGGTGGAGCGGCCGCGGCACATCGAGTTCCAGGTGCTGGGGGACGAGCACGGGCGCGTGATCCACCTCAGCGAGCGCGAGTGCAGCGTGCAGCGGCGCCACCAGAAGCTGATCGAGGAGTCGCCGGCGACGCCGGTGACGGCCGAGCAGCGGAAGAAAATGGGCGCGCTGGTGGCCAAGGCGATGGCCGAGGTGGGCTACGCCAACGCCGGCACCATCGAGTTCCTGATCGCCTAGGACGGC
>JAKAOE010000017.1 GCA_021823305.1 Acidobacteriota bacterium | reverse complement strand
CCCGCCCCAGGTTGCGGATTTCCTTCGACCGCTTGCGCCACGGCACCGCGATCATCCACTCCAGGTAGGTGCGCGAGACGGTGGACTCGGCCGACATCGGCGGCATCAGCTCCAGCCGCTTGAGCTCCTGCAGCGCCTTCTCCTTCACCGCCTTGGGCATACCGGCGGTTTCGATCTTCTTCTTCAGCTCGTCGAACTCGCTCTTTTCGCCCCGCCCCAGCTCCTTCTGAATCGCCTTGATCTTCTCGCCCAGGTAGTATTCGCGCTGGGCGCGCTCCATCTGGCGCTTCACCCGGGTCTGGATGGCGCGGTCGACGTTCAGCTTTTCGATCTCCAGCTCCAGCACCTCGGCCAGGCGGAGCAGGCGTTCGGTGGGGTCGAACATCTCCAGCAGCGGCTGCTTCTCGCCCACCGGCAGCGTCAGGTGGGCGGCGATGGTGTCGCTCATCTGCCCGGGGTCGTCGGCGCGCACCGCGTTCAGCATCGCCTCGTAGTTGAGCGACTGGTTCTGCTTGACGAACTGCTCGAACAGCCCGGTCACCTTCTGCATGAGCTGCTCGAGCTGCGGCGTCACTGCGGGCGGGCGCGGCGCCGGCACCCGCAGCTGGACGCGGAAGAAGCCCTCGCTGTCGTCCACCGCCTGCAGCTTGGCCCGCTCCAAGCCCTCGACCAGCACGCGCACGTTGCCGTCGGGCAGGCGCACGCTCTGCACGATATTGGCGATGGTGCCGACCTCGTGGATCTGAGCCGGCTGGGGTTCGTCCACCGCCGCGTCGTGCTGCGTCGCCAGGAAGATCTTCTTGTCCTCCAGCAGCGCCGCTTCCAGCGCGCGTACCGAAGAGGGGCGTCCGACCACGAACGGCGTCATCTGGTGGGGAAAGATCACCAGCTCGCGGATCGGCATCATCGGCAGCGGACGGCTGCCGCCCGCAGAAGTTTGTTTGTCACGCGCCATCGGAGGGAACCTGCTTGCTCGAATTGCCAACCGGCCCTAGCCCGCCTTCTCCAGCGTCGGCAGCGAAACTTCGCGCCGCTCCACCATTTCCTTGGAGACGGAGAACTCGCGCACCCGCTTTTGCGTCGGCAGGTGGTACATCAGGTCCAACATCAGCTCTTCCAGGATCATGCGCAGGCCGCGCGCGCCCACCTTGCGCGCCAGCGCCTCGCTGGCGATCTGCTCCAGCGCCGAGTCGTCGAAGCGAAGCTTCACGTTCTCGAACTCGAACAGCTTCTGGTACTGGCGCACCAGCGCGTTGCGCGGCTTGGTCAGGATCTGGATCAGCGCGGCGCGGTCCAGGTCCTCGAGCACGCCGATCACCGGCAGGCGGCCGACGAACTCCGGAATCAGCCCGAACTTGATCAAATCGCCGGGCTGCACCTGGGCCAGCAGCGCGGTGTCACGCAGCCGCGCCTGCGGCGCCGCCGCGTCGGTCTCCGAGCGGAAGCCCATGGCGCGTTTGCCCACGCGGCGGGAGATGATCTTCTCCAGCCCGACGAAGGCCCCGCCGCAGATGAACAGGATGTTGCTGGTGTCCACCGGGGTGAACTCCTGGTGGGGATGTTTGCGCCCACCCTGGGGCGGCACATGCGCCACCGTGCCTTCCAGGATCTTGAGCAGCGCCTGCTGCACGCCCTCGCCGCTCACATCGCGCGTGATCGAGGGGTTCTCGTCGCGGCGCGAGATCTTATCAATTTCGTCGATGTAAATGATGCCGTGCTGCGCCCGCGCCACGTCGCCCTCGGCCGCCTGCAGCAGCTTGAGGATTATGTTTTCCACATCCTCGCCGACGTAGCCGGCTTCGGTCAGTGTGGTCGCGTCGGCGATGGCGAAGGGCACGTCCAGCACCTTGGCCAGCGTCTGCGCCAGCAGCGTCTTGCCCGTGCCGGTGGGCCCGATCAGCAGGATGTTGGCCTTCTGCAGTTCCACCTCGCTGCTGGTGCGGGTGCGGTTCATGTGCAGCCGCTTGTAGTGGTTGTAGACCGCGACCGCCAGCCGCTTCTTGGTCGATTCCTGGCCGATCACGTATTCGTCCAGGAACTGCTTGACCTCATGCGGCTTGGGCAGCGACTGCACCGCCCGCGCCTGAGGCTCGGCGCGGTCGTCCTCCAGGATCGAATTGCACACCGCCACGCACTCGTCGCAGATGTAGGCGCGCGGATACTCGCTCGGGCTGGAGATCAGCTTCGCCACTGTCTCCTGGCTTTTGTGGCAAAACGAGCAGCGCAACGACTCTTGGGTTCCGTTCCGGGGTTTCACGATTGCATCTTCTCCCGCCGACGCAGTCCGGCGTTCTGGCGTGCCTTGCGCGCCGGGCGCGCACCCGCGCGCCGGCCCATCCCCACTTGTCGATCTTGCTGCAACTGCATGCTTTCCACAACGCTTCCCGTCATTTGTGCTTGTAGATAATATCGTCCACGATCCCGTATTCCTTAGCCTGTTGCGCGGTCATGATGAAATCGCGCTCCACGTCCTTTTCGATTCGGGTCAGGTCCTGCCCGGTGTGCTTCGCCAGAATCTCGTTGGTGATCACGCGCAAGCGCAGGATTTCGCGGGCGTGGATGTCAATGTCGGTGGCCTGGCCGCTCAGTCCGCCCATGGAGGGCTGGTGGATCAGCACGCGCGAGGTGGGCAGCGCGAAGCGCTTGCCTTTGGCCCCGGCCGCCAGCAGGGTGGCCGCCATGCTGGCCGCCTGCCCGATACAGATGGTGGTCACATCGGGGCGGATGAACTGCATGGTGTCGTAGATCGCCAGCCCGGCGGTGATCGAGCCGCCCGGGCTGTTGATGTACAGCGAGATGTCCTTCTCCGGGTCCTCGGCCTCCAGGAAGAGCAGTTGCGCCGTCACCAGGTTGGCGACGTTATCGTCAATCGGCGTGCCGATGAAGATAATGTTGTCGCGCAGCAGCCGGCTGTAAATGTCGTAGGCGCGCTCGCCGCGCGGCGTCTGCTCCACCACCATCGGAACCAGGCTCATTTCGGCTGCTTCGCCTCCGTGCTCGCCCCAACCGCCGCTTCCAGCAGGAACTGCATCACCCGCTCCTGGCGGATGCGGTTCCGAATCCGCTCCAGGCCCCCATTATCCGCCAATCGCGCCCGCACCGCCTCAGGGGTTTGCTTGAGTTCGCGCGCCGCGTTGCCGATCTCTTCGTCCACCGCCACCTCCGGCGCCTCGATGTGCTCGCGCGCGGCGATCTTGTCCAGCACCAGCGTTGCCCGCACGTCGCGCTCGGCCGCCTCCGCGTGGCGGTTGCGCAATTTCGCCCAGTCGGGCTTGAGCCGCCGCAGGTCCACGCCCTGCTCCGCCAACCCGCGCAAGTTGCCCTCGATGCGCGTCTCGATGCGGCGTTCCACCAACGCCTGCGGCACCGGGAACGGGTTCTGCGCCAGCAGCTGGTCCACCAGCATGTTCTCGGCCGCGTGCCGCGCCTCGTGCTCGCTCTCGGCGCGCAGCGCGGCTTCGATGCGCTGCCGGAGTTCCGCCGCCGTTTCGACGCCGGCTGCCTCGCGGGCGAAGGCGTCGTTCCATTCCGGCAGCACCTTGTTCTCCAGCCGCAGCAGGCGCAGCTGGTAACGCCGCGACTGGCCCGCCAGCGACTTGGCCGGGTACTCCGCCGGATAGTTCACCTCAAGTTCCCGTTCCTCGCCCGGCTTCATGCCGCGCAGCGCCACGCTGAACTCCTCCAGCGTGTCGCTTCCGCCCACGGCGATGGCGATCTCCTGCGGTTCCGGGGCAGCGCCTTCGGTCAGCGTCTTCGCCTCCACCACCGCGATCAGCCCGTCGGCCGCCGCCTCGGCGTCGGCCGGTTCGTGGCGGCTGTGCCGCTCCCGCAGCCGTTCCACCTCCGCGTCCACCTCCGCCTCGCCGACCGTGGCCGCCGGCGGGGTAATCCGCAGCGCGCGGTAATCGCCCAGCTCAAACGCCGGCATGACCTCGAAGCTGGCGCTGAACTTCAACGGCGCGCCCGGCTGAAAGTCCAGCGGCCCCAACTGAGGCTGCGACACCGGATCCAGGTTCTCGCGCTCGAAGGCCGCCCGCAGGTGAGCGGGAATCAGCGTCTCCAGCGTCTCTTCACGGATCTTCGCTTCGAAGCGCTGGCGTACCAGGCTGAGCGGGGCCTTGCCGGGGCGGAAGCCGGGGATGCGCGCCCGCTTTTGGAATCCCTGCGCGATACGCAGTGATTCCCGTTCCACTTCCCCTGCCGGAACTTCCACTTCGACACTGCGAATCAGTTCGCCGCTTGACGCCATATTTCAACTGTGATTATAACAGTCCGCTGCACCCCGTTTCAGGGGTGGCCATCACGGGCCGCGTGGCGGCATGGCCGCTCCGTTCCTGCTAGGCTGTGCGAGTGAACGCACTACGCATCCACAATCACGGGGAGCCCGAGGTGCTGGTGGCCGAGAGTGTTCCCGATCCGGTTCCAGGGCCTGGGGAGGTTCTGGTTCAGGTTCGCGCCTGCGCGCTCAACCGGCTCGACCTCGCCCTGCGAGCCGGCTTTCCGACGCTCAAAATGGAGTTGCCGCGCATTCTCGGCGCCGACATCGCCGGCGAGCTGGCGGAGAGCGGCGAGCGGGTGCTGGTGGCGCCCGGCGCCGGCTGCGGGTTGTGCCATTTCTGCCTCGCCGGGCGCGACAACGAGTGCGCGCGTTATCAGGTGTTCGGCTACCAGCGGGACGGCGGATATGCCGAACTGGTCGCCGTGCCGCGCCGCTGCCTGCTGCCGTTTCCCGCCGGCCTCGATTTCGCCGAGGCCGCTTCCATGCCGCTGGTGTTTGTCACCGCGTGGAACATGCTGGTGCGCCGCGCCCAAGTTCGCCCCGGGCAGACGGTGCTGGTGTGGGCGGCCGCCAGCGGCGTCGGCATCGCCGCCATTCAAGTGGCGAAGCTCTGGGGCTGCCGCGTGCTGGCCACGGCGCGCAAGGAACAGCTCGAGCTGGCCCTCAAGCTGGGCGCCGATGCGGCGATCGACCACTACGATCCTGGACTGCCGGTATCGCAGGCGGTGAAGCAGTTGGCGCCCGCGGGTGTGGATGTGGTGATCGAGCACGTGGGCCAGGCGAGTTGGGACCAGAGCCTGCGCTCGCTCGCGCCCAACGGCGTGCTGGTCACCTGCGGCGCCACCACCGGCTACGAGGCGCGCGTGGACCTGCGCTTCCTGTTTTCCCGCCAACTGCGGCTGAAGGGCTCCTACATGGGCCGGCGTGCCGACCTCGACGATGTGCTGGCGGCGGTGGCCGCCGGGCGGCTGCGCCCGGTGGTGGACCGCGTCTTTCCGCTGGCGCAGGGGGCCGAGGCACACCGCTACCTCGCCGCGCAGCATCCGTTCGGCAAGGTGGTGCTGGCTACTTCCGGGAACCGCTGATCTCCCGCATCATGCGCTGCCCGCTGAGCGCCCGCGCCGACTGCTGCAGGTACACCCGGTCGGCGCGTTGAAAGCCGGAAGACGCATTCAGCCAGAGCCCGACGAGGAGAATCGGAACCAGCGCCAGCGCCGCCTGCAGCCGTCCGCGGCGGGTCGTCTTCTGCTCCTTTTCCCAACGGAACAGCGCCACGCCCAGCCCCAGGCACGACACCGTGATCAGCGCCAGTCCGACGATGATCGGCAGGTTCTGCAGCAACCCCTGCCTGCCGAGCATGATCCCGGCGCTGCCCAGGATCATCAGCGTGGGCGGCATGAAGAGCGCCAACTGCTGCAAGGTGTGGGTCAGGGAAACCAACGGCAGCGTGGTGCCGGTGAGGAAGAGCAGGGCGAAAAACAGAATCTGGTTCCACACCGTGGCCTCCTGCACCGTGTCCACGATGCCGGCCACCACCAGCCCGACCGAGCCCAGCGCCAGGTAGCCCAGCGTGACCACCAGCCACAGCGCCAGCAGCGACCCCTCCACCGGCATCCCGTAAATCCACACCGCCAGCGCGTACTGCAGCACCACCACCGGCAGGAACAGGAGGTAGTTGCTCAGCAGCCGGCTGCCCACCATCTCCACCGGGCGCAGCGGCGCCAGATGGTAGCGCCGCAGCATGTCGCGCTCGCGCATCGCCACCAGTTGCACGGAAAGCCCGAAGAGCGCGTTGCTGATCACGTTGAAGCTGATCAGCGGCCCCATCAGCGCCTCCACCACGACCGGGTTGCCCTTGGCGAAGATCGAGAAATAGAGGAAGAAGAACATCATCGGGAAGATGAAGGTGAAGAAAAAAGCGATCTTCACGCGGTAGCTCAGCAGCACGTTCATCCAGGCCATGCGCAGCCAGCGGTTCATTCCCCCATCCTCCGTCCAGTCAGGCTCAAGTAGACGTCCTCCAGCGAGGTGTGCGCGATGCGCGCCTCGATCAGTTCGTGCCCCAAGCGGTCGGCGTAGACCGCCAGCGAAGCCAGCATCTTGCCGCCGCTGCGGCCACGCAGGAAGTAGGCCGCGCCGCCGTTGCCGGCGGGCGCCTCCTGCGCCGCCTCCACCCCGTTCAGCGCCTTCAGTTCGTCGAGCGCGATGGGCGCGCTGAGGCTGACTTCCAGGCGGTCGCCGGCGCCCTGCTCCTCGATCAGGCGGCGCGGCGGGCCGATGGCGTGCAGTTTGCCGTGATCAATGATGCCCACCAGATCGCACAGCCGCTCGGCCTCCTCAATGTAGTGGGTCGAGATCAGGATGCTCTTGCCCTGGTCGCGCAGGCGCAGGATGAGGTCGTGCAGCTCGCGCCGGATTTTGGCGTCCAAGCCGGTGGTGGGCTCGTCCAGGAAGAGCATCCTGGGGTTGCCGACCAGCGCCAGTCCCAGCGCCACGCGCTGCTTTTCGCCGCCCGAGAGGTACTGGAAGAAGGTGGCGCTCTTGTCCCGCAGGCCGACCCAGTCGAGCAGTTGGTCCACGTCGGCGGGGTTGGCGTAGAAGCTGGCGAACAGGTCGAACGCCTCGCGTACGCGGATTTTGTCCGGCAGGGAAGTGGTTTGCAATTGCGCGCCGAGAATCTGGCGCACCTGCATCGCGTCCTCGATCGGCCGCAGCCCGCACACCCGCACGCTGCCGCCGTCGGGCACGCGCAGGCCCTCGATCATCTCGATGATGCTGGTTTTGCCGGCGCCGTTCGGGCCCAGCAGGCCGAAGATGGTGCGCTCGGGGATGCGGAAGCTCACCCCGCGCACCGCCTCGAGCTTGCCGTAGCTCTTGCGCAGGTCGCGCACGTCCACCATGGCGGCGGCGCCGGGTTCGGTTGCGGTACCCATAAACCATCAGGCTACCGCATCTTGCGTGGGTTGTCGCGCGGCGACGGCGCTGCACCCCCGAAAATGTATCGCTTCGTGGTACAATAGGCGGAGATGGGAGAACCCTCGCAGCCCGCCGATCCGCAGTCCGCCGCCGCCGGCGAGCGGATCTACCGGGACAAGTACCAGGCCGATTTCGAGCGCCGCTATCCCGGCCAGGTCGCCGCCATCAACCTCGCGACCGGCGGCGCGCTGGTGCGCAAACACGCTGCCGAGGCCGGCGGCGACGCGGCCATGGCCTGGCCCGGCGCCGCCTTTCACCTGGTGCACATCGCGCCGCGCGATCCGTTTGCGCCGCGTTTCGACAACTGGGTACCCTGACCGGCTACTCGCAGCGCAGCGTCCGCACCGGGTCCTGGCGCATGGCGCGCCGGGCCGGCGCCAGGCTGGCCAGCAGCGCCACGGCCACGAGCAGCAGCGTCGCCGCGGCGTAGGTCGCCGGATCGCGGGGCCGCACGCCCACGAGCAGGCTGCCGAGGGTCCCCGCGAGCAGCGCCGCGAGCGCCAGGCCGGTTGCGGTGATGGCCAGGCCCTGGCGCAGCACCAGTGGCACGGCCACCCCTGACTTGGGACGCCCTCCCGTTGGTCGGGCTGTGGCCGAGCTTCGATCCCCGGCAACGGACGCCCGCTGGCGCTCAGGGCGTCTCCAAGTTGCCGCGTTGCGCAGGATGCTGGCGCGGGAGGCGCCGAGGGCGACCGCCGCCGCCCGATCCGGGTGGTCGGCGTCGGTGCTCCCGGCACTGCCCCCGATGTGTAACGCATCACCTGGACGAGTACACCGCCTTGCAAATCCCGCTAGGCTGATTAAAGATAGGGGCATGGGCTCCGGCCTTGAGCGCTACCGCAACCTCGATCCGCACGACAGCGGGCGCGAGGCTTTCTACGGCCAAACCACGCCGGACGGGGTGCTGTTCGCCTCGCTCGACAAGGCGGTCAACTGGGTGCGCAAGAACTCGATCTGGCCGATGACGTTCGGCCTGGCGTGCTGCGCCATCGAGATGATGTCCATGTCGGCGGCGCGCTTCGATGTGGCGCGCTTCGGCGCCGAGGTCTTCCGCCCTTCGCCGCGCCAGTCGGACCTGATGATCATCGCCGGCCGCGTCTCGCAGAAGATGGCGCCGGTCATCCGCCAGCTGTATGAGCAGATGCCCGAGCCCAAGTACGCCATCTCCATGGGCGCCTGCGCCACCTCCGGCGGCGTGTTCAACAATTACGCGCTGGTGCAGGGCGTCAACCAGGTGATTCCGATCGACGTCTACGTGCCCGGCTGCCCGCCGCGCCCGGAGCAGCTCATCTACGCCGTGATGATGCTGCAGAAGAAGATCGAGAACCAGCGCGGCACCTTCAAGGACGCGCTCAACCTCGGCCCCGCGCTGGCATGAGCGCCGCTCCCTCGCGCGCGGAGGCGCTGGCGCTGCTGCACGAGTACACGCAGTCGGAGAGCCTGCGCAAGCACGCGCTGGCGGTCGAGGCCTGCTGCCTGGCCTACGCGCCGGCCGATCCCGAGGAACGCCAGCTGTGGGGCCTGGCCGGGTTGCTGCACGACTTCGACTACGAGCGCTGGCCCAACCTGCCCGACCACCCGCTGCAGGGCAGCCGGATCCTGGCCGAGCGCGGCTATCCGGATCGCGTGCGCCACGCCATCCTGGCGCACTGCGAGGCCACCGGCGCCAAACGCGAGTCCGCACTGGACAAGACGCTGTTCGCCTGCGATGAGATCTCCGGCTTTCTTACCGCCTGCGCCCTGGTCAAGCCGGGCAAGTCGCTGGCCGAGGTCGAGCCCACCGGCGTGCGCCGCAAGCTCAAGGACAAGGCCTTCGCACGCTCCGTCAGTCGCGCCGACATCGAGCAGGGCGCGCTCGAGCTCGGCCTCCCGCTGGAACAGCACATCGCCACCTGCCTCGCGGCGATGCGTGGCATCGCCCCCGCGCTCGGTCTATAGAGTCTTCAGCTCATCTCCAGCGCGCAGCCCGAGCCGTAGACGGTGGTGATCAGGCCGTCGCCCAGCTTGTCGCGCAGGTGCACCAGCACGTACTCCAGCGATTTTTCCGACTTGACGCGTGCCATTGCCGCCAGCTCCGCCCGCCTCACCACCGCTCCGCCAGCCTCGGCCAGCGTGCGCAGCACCGCAGCCTCGGCGGCGGAAAGGTGGATGTGGCGCCGGCCCAGAGTCGCGTGATCCTCATCCATCTGCAAGATTCCCATCGTGGTCGCGGCGGTGACGCGCGAACTGGCCGCCTCCGCCGCTAGGGCGTCAAATTCCAGCCCGGCGTTGCGCGCCAGCGCCAGCGTGGCCGCCACCGGCGAATCGCGCAGCAGCACGTTCCCGCCGGCCGCCACGAGTACGGTCGCGCCCACCGGCGCCAGCAGGAACTCGTTCGGCCCCGCCTTGCGCTCGTTGGCCCAGGCGGCGCCGCTGAGCACGAAAAATCGCCCCAGGCCTGGCCCCTGCCACTTGACGTGCAGCGGCTGGCGCGCTTCCAGAATCACCAGCGGGCCGCCGCCGAGCGCACGGTCGAGGCGCCGCTCGATGCCGCGTGTTCCTTCCAGCGTGATCTCCCCGCAGAGCGGGTTGGAGAATTGCAGCAATTTGACTGGTGTGGTGCCCAGCGCTCCCGCCATGTTCCGCGCCGCCGCGCGCACCAACATCACCGCCAGGCGAAACAACTCCGGTTTGACCTGTACTTCCGTCGGTCGCGGCAGGGCAGCGCAGAGTTCCGCGATGCGCCTCCGAACTTGGGCCTGTGGCGCTAGGGAGAGTGCCGTTGCGAGTTCCAGTAGACCCGGACTCCAACTCGTTTCCGCGAACGATGAGGCCATAGCGCTTTTCCCTCCCTTTAATGACATGATGGAAGGCACCGGCACCAAACCAAGTCAGAAATATAACGCAGCGTCACGAGCCCATCAAGCGAGACACCCATTTGGGGGAATACGCCCGCTGGGGTTCCTGCGGAATCTCGCCGGTCAGAAAGCAGCGGACGCCTGGCCCCGCGAGCGGCCTCGTGAGGGAGCCACGTCCGGACGCCTTGCCGAAGTTGCGGGGAGTTGAATCAGTGGTGGAGCTGAGGGGGTTCGAACCCCTGACCTCTTCCATGCCATGGAAGCGCGCTCCCAACTGCGCCACAGCCCCACATAGCGAAGCAGAATCCATGGGCTCTGATTGGGCTCAGAACCGCCGGCCGGCCGGTGCGCCGGCGCCACGCATACCCATCTGCTCCAGCGCACTTTATTGTGCCATAATCTTGCGTGCGCTTCATCTTTGTCACCGGCGGAGTGGTTTCGTCGTTGGGCAAAGGCTTGGCCTCGGCCTCCCTGGGGGCGTTGTTGGAGAGCCGCGGGCTGCGCATCTCCCTGCTCAAGTTCGACCCGTACCTGAACGTGGACCCGGGCACGATGAGCCCGTTCCAGCACGGCGAGGTGTTCGTCACCGACGACGGCGCGGAGACCGACCTGGACCTCGGCCACTACGAGCGCTTCACCTCCATCGCGCTCAGCCGCAGCAACAATGTGACCGCCGGGCGGATCTACGAAACCGTGCTCGCCAAGGAGCGGCGCGGCGATTACCTGGGCAAGACGGTGCAGGTGATCCCGCACGTCACCGACCAGATCAAGGAGGCGATGCGCCGCGTGGCCGAAGGCGTGGACGTGGCCATCGTCGAGATCGGCGGCACCGTGGGCGACATCGAGTCGCTGCCGTTTCTGGAGGCCATCCGCCAGATGCGGCAGGAGGTCGGGCGCGAGCATGCCATCTTCATCCATCTGACCTTGGTGCCCTACATCGCCGCCGCCGGCGAACTGAAGACCAAGCCCACGCAGCACTCGGTGCGCGAGCTGCGCGAGATCGGCATCCAGGCCGACATCGTTCTCTGCCGCACCGACCGCTTCCTGAGCCAGGACCTGAAGGCCAAGATCGCGCTCTTCTGCAACGTGGCCGACGAGGCGGTCTTCACCGCCAAGGACGCCGAGAGTATTTACCAGGTGCCGGTGCTGCTGGGCGAGCAGGGGCTGGACGCGCTGGCGCTGAAGTATCTGCACCTGCCGGCGCAGCCCTCCGACCTGGGACCGTGGCGCGAGCTGGCCGAACGCGCCGCGCATCCGCACGGCACGGTGCGCATCGCCGTGGTGGGCAAGTACGTCGAATACGAGGATTCCTACAAGAGCCTGAAGGAAGCCCTGACCCACGCCGCGCTGGCGCACCGCCTGCGGCTGGAAATTGACTGGATCGAGAGCGAGAGCTTCGAGGCTCCGGCGGCTTCGGCGCAGGCCGCCGCGGCCCGCCTCGCGGCCGCGCACGGCGTGCTGGTGCCGGGTGGG
>JAKAOE010000016.1 GCA_021823305.1 Acidobacteriota bacterium | reverse complement strand
GGGGGCGAGGACGTAGAGGAACTTGTGGGCGCCGTCGGGGGTGACGTCTTCCTTGAGGATGAACTTGATGGCGTCGGCGGCGGGCTGGAGCAGGCCGAAGGGGCCGACGCGGGTGGGGCCGACGCGCGCCTGCATGCGGCCGACGATCTTGCGCTCGGCGAGCTGGATGTAGGCCACGGCGGTGAGCAGGATGAAGAGGACCACCAGGCATTTGACCAGCGTAATGACGAGGTAGGTGAGCATGGTTGGCTAGCGGCCCGGCTTGCGGCCTTCCATTACGCCGTTGAGGGTGGCGCTGTAGCGCCCGAGGCTGCCGGCGGTGAACAGGGTATCGCGGTTGGGCTGCGGCGCGAGCGGGGCGGCGGCGCGGGGGACGCGGCCGTTGAGCGGCAGCGCGAGCGGAGCCGCGCCGGCCAGCAATTGGGCCAGCGGCAGGTTGTAGCCCTTGACCTGGGCACGGATCTCCTGCAGGGTGCGGTCGGGGTCGGCCGGCCCCCAGGCGGTTTCGCCCATGGCGGCGGCCAGCCGGTGGAGGATCTCGAGGTCGCTCTTGGCGCCCTCGCAACTGCCGCCGCGCCGCTGCGGCTGCACCTGGCCGCTGGTGTTGGTGACGGTGCCGGCCTTTTCGTAGGCGCAGAGGGCGGGGAAGACCAGGTCGGCTGCGCGCGCGGTTTCGGTGAGGAAGAGGTCCTGCACCACGAGGAAGGTCTGGCGCAGGGCGGCGGGGTCCACCGGATGGCGGCGGAAGGGGTTGGCGCCGACGACGTAGAGCGAGGCGAGGCCCTGGTTGGGGAGGGCGGCGAGCATCTGCTCGAGGTTGAGGCCGGACTGGCCGGCGGCGACGGGCGCGTAGCCGGGCAGCAGGTCGGGGTAGAGGCCCATGTCGGCGGCGCCGCGGGCGTTGGCGTGGTCGGCGAGGGCGATGTAGCGGGTCTGGCCGCTGAGCGAGTTGCCGAAGGCGACCAGCTCGCGCACGGTGTCGCCGGCGATGTCGCCGCTGAAGACGACGATGACGTCCTGCTCCTGGCGCAGGCGGGCGCGGAAGTCCTGCAGGCCCTCGTCCAGCACGGCGACGGCGGAGGCCGGGGTTTGCGGCCAGCGCTTCTCGCTGGGCTCGGCAACGCCGGTGAGCGGCTGGGATTGGGTCTCGCCCTCGCCGTTGAGGTAGCGCACGGCGGCCTCGAGCGCGGCCACCTGGGCGTAGCGGTAGGCCTGGCGGCGGAGCTTGATATCGCCGGGGTTGAGGATGTAGAGCCGGGTCTTGTGCTGGCGGTAGCCCCAGCGCAGGTTCCAGGCGGTGAGCGGATGCTCTTGGGTGGGGTCGCCGCCGACGAGCAGCACGGCGGGGGCGGTCTTGAGGTCGTCGAGGCGGGCGAGGGCGGCGCCGGTGCGGCCGGCGAGGGCGTCGAAGAGCGCGGGGAAGTCGGCGGTGCGATGGTGGTCGAGGTTGGCGGTGGCGAGCACCTGGCGCGCGAACTTCTGCAGGGTGTAGGCTTCCTCGTTGAGGATGCGGGTGGAACCGATGACGCCGATGGCGCCCTGGGCTTTCTGGATTTCGCGCCAGCGTTTGGCCGCGGTCTCGAGCGCGTAGCTCCAGCTCACCGGCTTGAGCTCGCCGTTGAGGCGGGCGAGCGGCTGCTTGAGGCGCTCGGGGTGGCGGGTGAAGTCGAGGCCGTAGCGGCCCTTGATGCAGAGGAAGTCGCCGTTGATGCCGCTCTTGTCGCGGTTATCGCCGCGCAGGATCTCGCCGTTGCGCACGCCGAGGGTGGTTTTGCAGCCGTCGCCGCAGAAGGTGCAGACGGCGCCCACGTGCTGCATCTCCCAGGGGCGGGTCTGGTAGCGGTAGGCGCCGGAGGTGAGGGCGCCGACGGGGCAGATGTCAATGCAGTTGCCGCACTCCTCGCACTCGAGGTGGTCCTGGTGGTTGGGGACGATGGTGGCGTTGATGCCGCGATTGGCGACGCCGAGCGCCCAGACGTCCATGCCCTCGCCGCAGGCGCGCACGCAGCGGTAGCAGAGGATGCAGCGCGGGCGGTCGAAGTAGACGACCGGCGACCACTGCTGCTCCTCGCGGTGGCGCTTGGGCTCGATGAAGCGGCCCTTCTCGGCGCCGTACTTGAAGGTCATGTCCTGCAATTCGCACTCGCCGCCGGCGTCGCAGACCGGGCAGTCGAGCGGATGGTTGGTGAGGATGAACTCGATCGCCGACTTGCGGGCGCGGTGCACCGTCTCCGAGTCGCTGTTGACCACCATGCCTTCGCTCACGACCACGGTGCAGGCGGTCTGGAGCTTGGGCATCTTCTCGATCTCGACCAGGCACATGCGGCAGGCGGCCTGGAGCGAGAGGTTGGGGTAGTAGCAGAACGACGGCACCTCGATGCCATGCTGCTTGCAGGCCTCGATCAGCAGGGTGCCGGCGGGCGCCTGCAGCGGCTGGCCGTTGACGGTGAGGTGGACGAGTGCCGGATCTGCCATAGGACTCAGTGGGCGCCGGCGGCGCTGGTGCGGGCGCCGAACGGACAAGGCTTGCCGGCCAGGTGGTCGAGGAACTCCTGGCGCCAGTGTTGGAGGATGGAGAGGGTGGGCATGGCGGCGGCGTCGCCCAGGGCGCAGAAGGTGCGGCCGAGGATGTTTTCCGAGACTTCCTTCATCAGGTCCACGTCGGCCGCGCGCCCGCCGCCGTTGTGGAAGCGGGTGAGCGAGGTCTGGAGCCACTGCGTGCCCTCGCGGCAGGGCACGCACCAGCCGCAGGACTCGTGGCGGTAGAACTGCATGATGCGCAGGGCGAACTTGACCATGCAGGTGGATTCGTCGAGCACGACAACGCCGCCGGAGCCCAGGAACGAGCTCGCCTTGGCGACGGAGTCGAAGTCCAAATGGATATTCCAGGCGGTATCGGCGGGCAACAGCGGGGTGGAGGAGCCGCCGGGGACGACGGCCTTGAGCCGGGCGCCGTCGCGCAGGCCGCCGCCGATATCCTCGATCAGCTTGCGCAGCGGGAAGCCGAGCGGCAGCTCCCACACGCCCTGCTGCCGGACGTGGCCGGAGAGGCAGAACAGGCGGGTGCCGCCGTTCTTGGGCGGGCCGAAGGCGGCGAACCAGGCGCCGCCATTGAGGATGATGGCGGGGACGGAGGCGAGGGTCTCGACGTTGTTGATGACGGTGGGGCCGCCCATGAAGCCGGAGACGGCGGGGAAGGGGGGCTTGAGGCGGGGGATGCCGCGCTTGCCTTCGAGCGATTCCATCAGCGCCGACTCCTCGCCGCACTCGTAGGCGCCGGCGCCGGTGTGGGCGTGAAGTTCGAAGTCGAAGCCGCGGCCGCGGATGTTTTTGCCGACGTAGCCGGCGGCGCGGGCCTCGGCCAGGGCCCGCTCCATGCGATCGAGCAGGTAGCGGTACTCGCCGCGGATGTAGATGTAGCCGCGGCGGGCGCCGATGGCGTGGCCGGCGATGAGCATGCCCTCGATGATGGCGAAGGGATCGTACTCGAGGATGAGGCGGTCCTTGCAGGTGCCGGGTTCGCTCTCGTCGGCGTTGCAGAGCACGTACTTCTCGCGCGGCGACTGCTTGGGCACGAACGACCATTTCAAGCCGGTGGGGAAGCCGGCGCCGCCGCGGCCGCGCAGGCCGGAGGCCTTGACCTCCTCGATCACCGCCTCGGGGGCCATGGCCAGGGCCTTGTCGAGGGCGCGGAAGCCGTCGCTGGCGAGGTAGCCGGCGAGGGTATGGGCGTCCGGCTGGTCGAAGCGGCGGCTGACGACGCGGGTTTCGAGCGGATGCGGCTTGGTCATGACTTCTCTTGAACGCGGGTGCCCAGCGCGGCTTCGCCGCGCGACCCGCTACCATCTACGGGCAGAGCTGTGCGGGGGCCCGGGCTCCCCGCTCCGCCCTGCCCTTGAGAGGGATCGGCGCCGCGGGCGCGGGCGGCGTAGGCGTCCAGAATCTTGTCCAACTGCTCGAGGGTGAGCTCCTGGTGGAAGTCGTAGTTGACCTGCACCGCCGGCGCCCAGGAGCAGGCGCCCAGGCACTCGACCTCCTCCAGGGAGAAGACGCCGTCGGCGGCGGTCTGCTTGTGGCCGATGCCCAGGCGGCGCTCGCAGTGGGCGTAGAGCTCGTCGCCGCCGCGCAGCAGGCAGCTGATGTTGGTGCAGACCTGGACGTGGTACTTGCCGGCGGGCTCGGTGCGCAGCATGGAGTAGTAGCCGATGACCTCGCGCACGGCGAGCTCGGTCTCCCCGAGCAGTTCGGCGATGCGGCGGACCGCTTCCGGGGTGAGCCAGCCGAGCTCGTCCTGGGCGTAGAGCAACATCGGCACCAGCGCCGAGCGGCGGGCGGGATAGCGCTGCATGAGCTCGCGGAAGCGGGCCTCCAATTGCGGGCTGAAGGGGCTCAACGGTCCACGTCTCCCAGGACGATGTCGATGCTGCCGATGATGGCGACGACGTCGGCGAGCAGGCGGCCCTCGATCATCTTGGGCAGCGCCTGCAGGTTGGCGAAGGAGGGCGAGCGCATGTGGCAGCGGTAGGGCTTGGGGCCGCCGTCGCTGACGATGTAATAGCCCATCTGGCCGCGGGGCGATTCGATCGCCTGGTAGGCCTCGCCGGCGGGGACGTTGAAGCCTTCGGTGACGATCTTGAAGTGATAGATGAGGCTCTCGATGCTGAACTTCATCTGGTCGCGGTCGGGGAGGGTGATGCCGGGGGCGTCGGCCTTCCAGGCGCCTTCGGGCATGCCGTCGAGCGCCTGGCGGATGATCTTGACGCTCTCGCGCATCTCGGCGACGCGGATCTGATAGCGGGCGTAGACGTCGCCTTCGGTGCGGAGGGGCACCTCGAACTGGAACTGGTCGTAATCGGAGTAGGGCGCGGTCTTGCGCAGGTCGAGCGGCAGGCCGACGGCGCGCAGGCAGGGGCCGGTGACGCCCCAGGCGATGGCGTCTTGCGCCGACATGTAGCCGATGCCGCGGGTGCGGCCCACCCAGATGGCGTTGTGGGTGAGCAGCGATTCGTACTCGTCAATCTTGGAGGGGAACATGTCCGCGAACTTGCGGATGCGCTCGAGCAGCCCGAGCGGCGGCTCCAGGGCGAGGCCGCCGACGCGGAAATAGCTGGTCATCATGCGCTGGCCGCTGGCCATCTCGAAGATGTGCAGGATCTCCTCACGCTCGCGGAAGCAGTAGAGGAAAACGGTCATGGCGCCGATGTCGAGCGCGTGGGTGCCGAGCCAGACGAGGTGGCTGTTGAGGCGGGTGAGCTCGGTGAGCAGGACGCGCATCCAGCGGGCGCGCGGCGGGGGCTCGAGTTGGAGCAGCTTTTCCACCGCCAGCACGTAGCAGAGGTTGTTGGTCAGCGGAGCGAGGTAATCGATGCGGTCGGTGAGCGTGACCACCTGCTGGTAGAACTTCGACTCGGCCGATTTTTCAATGCCGGTGTGCAGGTAGCCGATGTCGGGTTCGGCCTTGACGATCATCTCGCCGTCGAGCTCGAGCCGCAGGCGCAGCACGCCGTGGGTGGAGGGGTGCTGCGGTCCCATGTTGAGGACCAGGTTGCGGTTGCCCTCGATCTTTTCCGCGGGCGGGACGGTGGTCGCCATCAGCGGTAGCCCTCGGTGGGATAGTCCTTGCGCAGGGGATGGCCGGCCCAGTCGTCGGGCAGCATCATGCGGGTGAGGTTGGGGTGGCCGGCGAAGCGCACGCCGAACAGGTCGAAGACCTCGCGCTCGAACCAGTTGGCGCTGGGCCAGAGCGGGCTCAGCGTGGGCGGGGGCGCGGTTTCGGAGCAGCGGGTCTTGAGCCGCTGCCAGCCCTGGGTCTGGGTGTTGTAGAGCTGGCAGACGATCTCGAAGCGGTCGGGCTCGGGGTGCCAGTCCACGCAGGTGAGGTCGCAGAGCTGATCGAAGCCCTCGGCTTGCAGCCGGGTGGCGGTGGCGAGCCATTCCGCGGGAGCGACGGTGATGGTGGAGGCTTCCTGCATCGGCTAGTCGAGCGGCTCCTCGCCGGAGGGGGAGGGCCCGAGCCCGCCCAGGACGCCTTCGGGCTGGTTCCAGTCAATCACGCCCTTGGTCCAGATGTAGTAGAAGCCGGCGAGCACGATCAGCATGTAGACCAGCATCTCGAAGAAGCCAAAGAGCTTGAGCTGGCGCAGGCGGATCGCCCAGGGGATGAGGAAGACGGCTTCGATGTCGAACAGGATGAAGACGATGGCGACGAGGTAGAACTTGACCGAGAAGCGGTGGCCGGCGTCGCCCACCGGGTCCATGCCGCACTCGTAGGCGCGGCCCTTGACGGCGGAGCGCTTGTGGCGGCCGACGAAGTAGGAGAGGGTGACGATGATGCACGCCAAGCCGATGCCCAGCAGGAGCTGGATGAGGATCGGCAGGTACCGCGCCATGTAGGACGGAGGCATAGGCGATCGGGAACTTTCGAGTTTACGTGCCACGCGGGAGGCAAGTCAAATCCATGGAGCGGTTTCGCCGCGCGGCGGTGCGGGTGGCTTGCCCCGACGGTACGGGCGGCTGCCGGCTTGAGGGCGCCTTGAGGGCGCACCAGCGGACGATGACGCTCGCCGCGGTGGCGCTGGGCGGGATCGAAGCCTGGGCGCGCTCCTGAGGCAAGCCGCGGGCGACTGCCCGAGGGGGGCCGTTTAGTGCTCATTTTTGGCGCTAAGTGACGGCAAGTGCTGGGCCGGGGGCGAGACACGGCGCGGGCGCCGCGAAGCCCACAGTGCGCGTTTCAATACCCGGTCGAAGCGGAGGAAGCGCGTCAGCTGCGAAGGCCGGCGCAGGCCCTTGGCGGTGGGCTCCGGTGTCGCGCGGGGGTGCAGGTTGGCGAGGCCGCAATAGCCGAACAGGAGGGGGAAGGAGGCGGCGAAGCAGGCGGGATCGGCGGCGGCCGCGGCGAATACGCCGGAGAGGGAGCGTGCCTCATTGGCCGAAACAGGCTCACGGCTTTCGACCCAGACGCCGATGAGCCAAGCGGCGAACCCGGGCTGCCGCAGCCAGCGATAGTAACTTGCTCGTGAGACCCCGGCGGAGGCGAGAGTTTGGGCGAGCGGCTCCGGCACCGGGTGGCGGTGGAGGTAGGCGCGAAGCCGCCATTGGGCGGCGGTGGCGTGGAACACCGCGCGGCCGGGTTCTTCGGACATACGCTATTCCGATGCATCTCCGGGCCGAGGGTTGGCGCGGGGAGATGCGACATTTTTGTTACGGAGGAGATGACCCGGCCGCGACTGGGGTAAGCTGGGCCATGGCGATTCACGATCTGCTGTTGGCGGAACTGGAAGGCGAGGCGGTGCGGACGCGGGCGTCGCTGGAGCGGGTGCCGGCGGACAAGGCCGACTGGGCGCCGCACGCGAAGTCGATGAAGCTGGGCAAGCTGGCGGCGCACCTGGCGCAGTTGGGCGGCTTCGGCGTGATCATGCTGACCACGCCGGGGCTGGACTTCGCCACCTCGGGGATGAAGCCGCTGGTGTTCGAGTCGGCGGCGCAGGCGCGCGCGGCGTTCGACCAGGGAGTGGCGGCAGTGAAGGCGGAACTGTCCAAGCTGCCGGACGATGCCTGGACGCAGCCGTGGACGCTGCGCATGGGCGACAAGGTGTTTTTCAGCGGCAGCCGGTTCCACGCCTATCGGGCGATGTACCTCAACCACATGGTGCATCATCGCGCGCAGTTGGGCGTCTATTTGCGGCTGCTGGAGGTGCCGGTGCCGTCGGTGTACGGGCCGTCGGCGGACGAGGGGGCGTAGGGGCAGCAGGCGGCGTGCCGCGTTCGCGCTACAGGTTGGGGTTCCCCAGTCTTGCAAGGGCCGCTTGGGCGCGGGCGTTGCCCGAGTCCAAGGCCAGCGCCTGTTCCAACTCCGTGCGGGCTTGGGCGAGCTGGCCTGAGGACGCGAGAGCGCTTGCCAAATTGATGTGGTAGTCGGGGTTATTGGGCGCGATCCGAACCGCGGCATGGAGGTGGTCGAGAGCGTGCCGCCGACGGCCCATGCCGAGGTCGACGGCGCCCAAGTTTTCCTGGAGCGATGCGTTGAGGCTTTGGGAGGGCGCGCGCAGCTCGAGTGCGTGGCGGAAATAGTCCCGAGCCTGCGCATAGCGGTGTTCATCGCGCCAGGCGATGAAACCGAGGGCGTTCCAGATATTAGCGTCGCCCGGGCTGGTTCGGGCGGCGGCAGCGAAGACGGTTTTTGCCTCCCTCCAGCTTCCAGCTTGTAGGAGTACGGCGCCGCGGACCTGCGGGATCTGCGGATCGCCCGGACACGCGCGCTGGGCCGCGGCGACGAGAGTCAAGGCGTTGGCGTGAGAGCCGCGCTCGCTCGCGATGAGAGCGAGCCCGAGGTCGGACTTCGCGACTTGGGCCGGTTCCGGGGGTTGACGTGCTTCGGCCAGGCTGAGGGCGCGCCGGAAGAGCCGCTCGGCGGCTTTGGGGTCGTTTCGGCCCGGGTACAGCAAGGATGCCACCTGGTTGGCAAGCACCGGCGAGTTCGGCGAGGCTGCGAGCGTGCGCGAGAAAAACGTGAACTGGTTTTTCCAGATCGGGTTGCGCCGGACGGTTTGCGCGAGATACAGGCCGGCGACCAGCGCGAGGGCGCAACCCCCCGGCCAAGGTCCCCAGCGCGCCGGTAGCCGGCTCCGGGCCGCGCTTGCCAGCGAGACCGCCAGGAGACAGAAGCCGAGTGAAGGGATGTAGAGGTAGCGTTCGGTGAATACGTTCCTGCCGACGGCACGCAGGTCGAGCACCGGAATCAGCGTGACGAACACCCAGGTTGCCGCAAAGGCTGCCAACGGGAGCCACCGGTAACTGTAGACAATGCCGGCGGTCGCCAGCACTAGGAACAGTATGGCCGCGAGCGCGCGGGGCTCGGCCCACGACCGCACCGGATCGAAGACGTAATAGGCGTTGAGGCGCAGCGGCAGCAGCAGTTTCCACCAATACCTCCCGACGAGGTCCGCCACGGTGAAGGCGTAGTCAAGCGGCGAAAGCTTCCAGTCGCGCATCGAGACGGCCAGGTATCCCAGGACGAAATCGCGAGCCGCGAGATAGACGGCCAGGACGGCCAGGTAGGGTAGGGAGCCCTGGACCGCGTTGCGGACCCGGTGCGTGAGCGGGAGCGCACCGGTCGGGACGAAGAAGAGGTACGCAGCGATGGCCAGGGGCAGCGTCACCGCCATCTCTTTCCAGATGGTGGCAACCGCAAAGCTGACGCATGAGAGCAGCCAGAGCGCGGGCCGGCGAAATAGTCCTGCGGTCTGCCCGCTCAGGTTATCCCCCGAGCGGCGGATCGCGAGCAGGAACAAGAGAAACGCCAGGAAGTAAAAGACCGCGCAACCGAGTTCGGGCAGGGCCGAGATCCAGTCCACCGCCTCTGTGTGCATGGGGTGCAGGGCGAAGAGCACCGCGACCGCGACCGAAGGAGCGATGCGGCGGGTCAGTTGGATGCCTATGGCATAGGCCAGCAGGGTCGCGGCGACGTGAAAGACGAGATTTAGCGCATGAAACGGCAGCGCGCTGAAGCCGAACATCTGCACGATGGCCTTGTAGGAAAGCATCTGCAGCGGCCGCCAATAATTATCCTTGGCCGGACTACCCGGATGCGCGAAGGCCCAGACGTCGGAGGTGAGCAGCGGCCGCCAGGGGGCTCCCGGCCTAAGGGCGGCGTTTTGCAAAATTTGTGTCGTGTCGTCCCACACGAAGCCGTTCGAAAGGGCGTTGGTGTAGGCGGCCGTGGCGAGCAGGGCCAACGCTGTCTGTGCCGCAGCGTGGTGGGCGAAGGCCCAGGCGTGGGTCTGCGTATTTTGCTTCCTGCCGCGTTGCGTTTTGCTGGAGTGGCGTGCTGCCATCTGCTTGCGACCGTCCCGGCGGCTTACCCTGTTCACAGCACTAGCTTATCTTGTGGCGGCGCGGGGGCGAGCGGCGCGGTCGTGGTCGGGTTCGACTGGGGTGGGGCGTACCGCGTTCGCCGAGTTCGGCGCTGGGCGGGCCGGGGGCTGGGCACGGCGGCCGCAGGGCAGTACGCGCCGATCGCGCAGCAGCGCCACCAGTTCCTCGACGACCGCCTCCGGCGTCCGTTCCGCCGTCCGGGCCACGAACTCCGGCGCCGGCGGCGGCTCGTACGCCTGCCCCACCCCGGTCAGATCGCTCACCGCCCCCGCCCGCGCCGCCGCGTACAGCCCCTTGGTGTCGCGCCGCCGGCACTCCTCCAGCGGGCAGTCCACGAAAATCTCCAGGAACCGCCCGCGCCCGATCCGCTCGCGCGCGAACTCGCGGTCCCGGCGGAACGGCGAGACGAACGCGCACAGCACCAGGCAGCCGTTCTCGTAAAACAGGCGCGCGACTTCCCCCGCCCGCCGGATGTTCTCCATCCGGTCCGCCGCGCTGAAGCCCAGGTCGTTCGACAGCCCCTGCCGCAGCGCGTCCCCGTCGAGCAACACCGTGCGGCAGCCCAGCGCGAACAGGCGCCGCTCCAGCGCCCGCGCCAGCGTGGATTTGCCGCTGCCCGAAAGCCCGGTGAACCACACCACCCCCGCCCGGTGCCCCTGCCGCGCCTCCCGCCGCGCCCGCCCGATGTTCGCCCCCGAGCGCGCCGCGCGCTCCCCCGCCGCCGGCGCCGCATCGCCTTCCTCGCCCTCCGCCGCCTCGATCATCCCCGCCGCCACCGTGGCATTGGTGTGCGGGTCCACCAGAATGAAGCTCCCCGTCGCCGGGCTGTCGTCGAAGCGGTCGCAGAACACCGGCTGCGCCGTCGTGACCGTCACCCCGATCTCGTTCCACTCCAGCGTCTCCGCCGGCGCCTCCGCCAGCGTCTCAATCTCCAGCCGGTGTTCCACCCGCTCCACGTACGCCCGCGTCGCGCGCGTGGTGTGCAGCAGCACATAGGCGCGCTCGCGCTCCAGCGCCGTCTCCGCCATCCAGCACAGCGTCGCCCGCAAGCGCGACGCCAGCGCCGGCGGCGCCGCGGCGGATGCGATCATCTCGCCCCGGCTCAGGTCGCACTCCTCCTCCAGCGTCAGCACCGCCGGCTCACCCGCCGCGGCCTCCTCCTTGGCCTCGCCCGCCTGCTCCACCGTCCGGACGCGCGTCCGCCGCCGCGACGGCAACAGCAGCACCTCGTCCCCCGCCCGCACCCGCCCCGCCGCCACCGTGCCGGCGAAGCCGCGATAGTCCAGGTTCGGCCGCAGCACGCACTGCACCGGGAACCGGAACCCGCACGCCTCGCCCCGCGGCGGGATCTCGACCCGCTCCAACTGATCGAGCACCGCCGGCCCCTCATACCACGCCATGTTCCGGCTGCGCTCCACCACGTTGTCCCCGTGCAGCGCCGACACCGGGATCACCGCGACCTCCTGCGCCCCCAGCCGCCCGAGATAGGCCCGCATCTCCCCCGCCGCCCGCTCGAAGACCTCCCGGCTCCAGCCCGCCAGGTCCATCTTGTTCACCGCGATCACGAAGTGCCGGATGCCCAACAACCGCGCGATCGCCGCATGCCGCCGCGACTGCGGCAGCACGCCTTTGCGCGCATCCAGCAGGATCAGCGCCAGCTCCGCCTGACTGGCCCCGGTGACCATGTTGCGCGTGTACTGGGTGTGCCCGGGCGTGTCGGCGATCACGAACCGCCGCCGCGGCGTGGCGAAGTAGCGGTAGGCCACGTCAATCGTGATGTTCTGCTCCCGCTCCGCCCGCAGCCCGTCGGTAAGCAACGCCAGG
>JAKAOE010000015.1:10021-11702 GCA_021823305.1 Acidobacteriota bacterium | reverse complement strand
GCCGTAGCGGCCGTGGCCGGCGTCGCCGTTGCCGTTCTGCGCCGGCGCGCCGCGCGCGCGCGGCAGCGCCCCCCAGCAGCCGAGCAGCGCCAGCGCCATCGGCAGGTCGAAGCCCGAACCCTCCTTGCGCACATCCGCCGGCGCCAGGTTGATCACCACGTTGGCCACCGGCAGGTCGAAGCCGCAGTTGCGCATGGCGGCCTTGAGCCGCTCGCGGCTCTCGCGCACGGCGGCGTCGGGCAGGCCGACGGTGGAAAAGCGCGCGTCGCCGGCGGCGGCGGGCGAGGAGTCCACCTCGACTTCGATCAGCCGCGACTCGATGCCGATGACCGAAGCGCTGAGGGTGCGGAACAGCATGCGGCGGTTGCGCTTTCGACTACAGCGCAGCCGCGTGGCCGCGGTCAATGCCCCCGAACGGGGGGGCAGCGCTAGGGCGCGGGCGCCGCGCCGCCGGTGCGCGAGACCCAGGCGAGCCAGGCGAGCCAGAGGACGGCGAGCGCGAGCAGGAGGGCGCCGGCGAGGGGGCCGGGCGCGGCCGGGGTGAGCAGCCAGGCGGCGGCGGGGGCGACCAGCAGCGGCAGCAGCGCGGCGGAGAAATAGGCGAGCGGGCTGCGGCGCAGGAAAAGCGCGGCGAAGCTGAAGAGCAGCACCAGATTGAGCGCGGCGAAGATGAAGTTCAACCCCAGCGCGGCGGCGCCGTGCGCCGGCAACACCGTGCCCACCCACAGCAGCGCCACCGCCGCCAGCGTCCAGTGCCGGTGTTCGGGGCGGCGCCAGCCGTGCCACAGCACCGGCAGCAGGATGCCGAGCCCGGCGGCGGTCCAGAGGGCGTGCAGCGGCGCGCCCAGCGCGTCGCCCAGTCCGGTCAGCGCGTGAGTCAGTCCGGCCGGCGGCGCGGGGAAGGTGGGGGCACCGGCGGCGTGCCAGTGCGCACCGACGACGGTTTGCACCCGCTGCCAGCCCAGCGCCCAGGCCAGCCCCAGCACTCCCACCCAGAGCGCATCCCAGGCGGACTCGCGCTCGAGCTGGCGGCGGGCGTTGGCCACGGTGAGCGCGGTGGCCTCGGGGGCGGTGATCGCCAGCGGCGCGAGCAGCGCCAAAGTGGCGAGGAAGCCGAACACGCCCGACACCACCAGGCTCACCCCGCTCGTCAGCCAGAACGAGCTCAGCGGCACGGCGGTGTCGTAGCCGATCAACGCCGCCGGCAGGGCGTTGGCGCTGAGCGCCAGCATCACGCCGCCGCCCGCGGCCGCCAGCTTGAGCAGCGTGGACCAGCGCAGGTCGGAGCCGCGGGCGAAGCGGTAGATCAGGTAGAACAGCAGCGCGGCGGCAAGCGAGATGAGCAGGTCGCGCGCCAGTCCGAGCAGCGTGCCGCCCAGCGTGGTCCGGGTGTAGGCGCGGACGCGCGCGTCGGGGACGTGATACCAAGCGGTGAAGTAGGCGACCTTGGCGCCGGCCAGGTCGGCCTCGGCACGGTAGCTGACTTCGCCCGGCAGCGGCGAGCCCGCGGTGGCCTGCCAGACGAAGGTGCTGTCCACCCGCGCCGGGCGGCGCTCCTGCAGCGCGGTGAGCAGCTGCATGCGGCCCACGGCGATGCCGCGCGCCGCCAGGAACCGCGCCGCGGTGGCCATGGCCTGCGGCAGCGCGGGAGCGGCGCCGGGCGCGGTCTGCGGCAGCACGT
>JAKAOE010000015.1:0-10011 GCA_021823305.1 Acidobacteriota bacterium | reverse complement strand
GCGCAGAGCCACAGCGAACTCCTCCGCCTGCAGCGGGCGGAAGAAGCGCACCTGCCAGAAGTCGGCCGGCACCGCGGGGTGGCCGTCGCCGGGAGAGGAAAAGGCGCGGCGCAGGGCCAGCGGGCCGCCTCGACGGAAAATGTCGCTGGCGGCGATGCGGTTCTCCTCGCCGTGGCTGGCAGTGAGCGCGGTGGCGACGGCGGGCACGGCGCGATAGCCGGCGAGATGGAAGCCCTGGCCGCGCAGAAAGGCGCGCGCCGCAGCGACCGCCTGGCGCGGGCCCAGGCGCCAGGGCAGGACGCTATCCCAGCGCGGCACCGGCACGGCGAAGGCGGACAGCAGCGCGCCGGCGACGATCAGGCCGGCGGTCCAGTTGGGGCCGGAGATGGGCGCGTAGGGGATGTGCGGCGGCGCGGGCGCGGGCGCGATCTCCGCCGGCGCGGCGGCGGCGGGCGCGGCCGGCGGCGGCGCGGCGGCTTCCGCCGCGACGGCGGCGTTGGTGAGTGCGGCCTCGGGCTCGAAGCCGCGCGCACGCCGGTAGGCCACGATCGCCACCAGCAGCGGCGCCACCGCCAGCAGCGCGGTGAAGGCGCCGCTGGAGCGCAAATAGAGATCGTGGGCGCGCAGCAGCAGCATCGCGGTATAGAGCGCGTCCACGGTGTAGTGCCACACCACCGTGGTGAGGATGCCGTAGCGGATCATAATCCAGCTCAGCAGGATGCCGCCCAGGCCGACCTCCAGGCCGCGGATGTAGAACGGCTCGTTGGGATAGGTGGCGTGGCCGAAGCCCCAGAGGAAGGAGGCCGCGATGACCGCCACCCAGAGCCAGCGGAACCATTTTTCGAACAGCGGAATGGCCAGCATGCGGAAGCCGAACTCCTCCGAGATCGCCGGAAAGAATCCGCTGAACAGCACGTAGGCCCAGGGCAGCCTGGTGTTGAGCAGGTCGTCGTAGGGAATGTCGGCCGGCGCCCAGGCGCCGAAGTGGTTGGCGATGAGGTAAAACACCGTCTGATAGGCGAAGAAGAACGCCGCCAGCGACAACCCCAGCACCACGCTGATCAGGAACGTCTTGCTGCGCACGCCGCGCCAGCTGAGGAAATTCTCCAGCGCCACGTGTTGGCCGAAGCGCTCGCGGTAGAGCGACTCGGCGGTGGCGGTGAGCACGATCAGGAACGCGCCGGTGGCGCCGGCCACATACACGGCGTTGATCAGGTTGCTGGCGAGGAAGGCCGGCCACGAGGTGGTGGTGGGATAGGCGTAGAGATTGGCGCCGAAGCCGTTGAGCGTGGCGAGGAAGCTCAGCGCCGCGCCCGCCGCCCCCACCCACAGCGCCGGCCGCCAGCGGATGTCGCCGCGGCGGATGCGCATCACCAGCACGAACAGCATCGCCACGAAGACGAGCAGCAGCAGGCCGGTGTCCACCACGCCGGCGTTGTTGTTCTGCGAGCGCAGGTTGGCGTAGTCGCGCTGCCACTGATCGGGGACCTCGAGGTAGTCGCTGTAGGCGCCCACCGCGCCGCCCTGCACGCTGACACGGAAGCGGTGCTGCGCCAGCGCCAGGTAGCCGGTGGGGTGGGCCGTCAACGGCGCCGGATCGCGCCAAGTGAAGTCGTAGTCCACGCGGCGCGGGCGCACGTGCTGCGCCGCGCCGATCATCACCCAGCCCTTCCAATTCTGGTGCATGGTCCCAGTGAGGAAGCGCTCCGCCACCGCCAGCGCCTGGGCCTCGGTGAGATGCGCGCCGGGCGCATCGGTGGGGATGACGTGGGCGAAGCCCACCACCGGCCCGGCGGTGGAGACCGAGACGTAGAACTCCTCCTTCGTCAGCGGCCGGAACCAGCGGTTTTGCCAGCGCCAGAGCTGCAGGGTCGAACCCATCAGCTTGTCGGCGCGGCGCAGGCCGAGCTCGCGCTCCAGGAACACCATGGCGTCGCCGTCGTAGCCGAACTGCTCGGCGTGCATGAAGCCGGCGGTGGACAGCCCCTGCGAGCGCAGAAACGCCTCGGCCACCGGCTCGGAGCCGGCAGAGGAGATCTGGAAGTTGATCGAAGCTTGCGGAAACGCGGCGCGGAAGTAGCGCGAGACGACGTAAAGGGAAACGACGGCGACCAGGACAGCGATGCCGATCAACCGCCAGTCACGGCGGTCCAGCTTCACCCGCGGCCCCGGAGGTGCCATAGCCTGCCATTGTAGGGCACTCGCGCAACCGCGCCGCGGTGCGCCCGCCAACGCGACCCGATATTCCTCATTAGCGTAAGATGGAAGCATGAAAACGACCATTGATATTCCAGATGAAGTATTGGCGGAATCCATGCGCTGGACCAAGGCGGGCACCAAGCGCGAGGCGGTGGTGGGGATTCTGCGCGATTACATCCGCCGGCGGCGGATGGCGGAGCTCGCCCGGTACGCGGGGGCGTTCCCCGACGATTTCCCCACCAACGAGGCGATCGAGGCCGCCGACCTGCCGCGAGGACGCGCCCAGCATGCCCGTGCTGATTGACAGCTCCCTGTGGGTGCACTTTTTCCGCCGCAGCGGCGACGCGGCCAAGCGCGAGCGGGTGAAGGCGCTGCTGGCGGCCGGCGAGGCCGCCTGGTGCCCACCCGTCCGGCTGGAGCTCTGGCGCGGCGTAGGCGGCAAGGCCGAGCGCGACGTGCTCTTGCGCATCCAGGCGGTGTTGCCCGACTTCCCGATCACCCCGCCGGTCTGGGACAGCGCCATCGCGCTGGCCGGCCGGAACCGCGCGACCGGCTTCGCGGCGCCTGCCGCCGATTGCCTGATCTTCGCCTGCGCGCGCGTCCACGGTTTAGAGCTCGCGCACGACGACGCGCACTTCGATCAGTTGCAACGCCTCCTGCAAGGCTGAGCGCCGCTTACAACGTCAGCCGGCGGCGGGGTGAGTTCGGCGTGCGCGTGGCCTGCGGCGCGCGCCCGGCCCAAATCACACGCCTGGTGCTCGCGCCGGGCCGGCCGCGCCGATCCGGTGGCCGCGCTGCGCCAGGAGTGAGCGCTATTTGTAGTTCCAGCTCATATCCGCCCCCGGCGGGGCGGTGGCCAGGATGCGCCGCAGCATTTGCGGCATGTAGAGCTGCTCTTCCGACTCCTTGCGATAGGTGCCGTCGAAACAGTGCGGCTGGCGCGGGCCGAAGGTGAAGGAGGCGGTGATGGGCGGGTTGTGGTGGCTCTCGACCATCGCCTGCAGGCGGTAGACGGCGTCGTTGAGATAGTAGGAATCCATGTCGCCGACGTAGAGGTGCAGCTTGCCGTTGAGCTTGGGCGCCAGCGTCGTCCAGTGCGAGTTGAGCCAAGCGGTGAGGTCGTAGTGGTCGTGCCAGTATTGGGCGACTTTGTGGTTGATGACGCCGGTGAGCGGGTTCCATATTTGTGCCGGGTAGCCATTGGGGCCGACCGGGCCGAAGACCGCCTGCCAGATGTCCCACTGGTCGGCGCTGCGCCCCTTGGTGCCCAGCACCAGCTCGCGGTGGTTGGCGCGCGCCATGGTTTGCACGATCGAGCCGTCGGGGTTGCGCTGATCCGGCCGCGGCACCTTCGACCACGGCCCCGGCAGCCAGTAGGCGTTAGCGTCGTGGTAGATGTCCACGATCTGGAAGTAATGGAAATCCACCGGATCCGGCGACGACGCCCAGGCGCCGTTGAAGTAGCCGGGATAGAAGATCTGGTCGGCGAGCGCCTCCCAACCGCCGGTGGAGCAGCCGTAATCCACCCGCGCCCAGCCCTGGCCGATGCCGCGGAAGCGTCTCTCCACCGCCGGGATGAGCTCGTGCATGATGGCGTCGCCGTAGGGGCCGAGGTTGGCCGAGTTCACCGCGTAGCTGTCGTCGTAGTAGGGGTTGGCGTGGTTGATGTCCACCCAGAGGAACTTGGGCAGCTTGCCCGCCACCCATTCGGCCTTGATGCGGCTGAAGGCGCGCGCCAGATCATAGGTGAAGTGGTTCTCTTCCAGCATCAGGGGATAGTGCGCGGCGGGGTGGGAGTTGAACCCGGGCGGCAGCACGACGGTGGCTTCGAGGTACATGGGCCGGCCCCAGAACTTGGTGAGCAATTGGCTCTGGATGCGCAGGTGCTTGATCCACTTGGTGTCGGGCGGCGGCGGGATGGGCGGAATTTTCCGCGTCAGCTCGAGGCGCAGCACGCCGGGCGCATGCGGATCGAAGTGCACGCGCTGGGGCAGGCTGTAGAGGTTGCCGGGCTTGCGCTGCATGTTCTGGCCGTCGCCGCGCTCGGGCGGCAGCCAGAGGGTGTGGCCGTCGGCGCGGTGGTAGGCGATGTAGCGGTTGAACAGCGCCTGCACGGTGTAGTCGCCCGCCGGAAGCCGGCTCAGGCTGGTGAGCGGGTAGCCGTACACCGAGGCATCGAACACCACCGGCCGGCCCGGCTTCCAGTCGCGCACGCCCTTGCCGAAAAATTGCTGCGAGCCGATCTGGTCGCCGATCTCGAAGCGCGGCTGGCCGGGGCGGAAACGGAAGTAGCGCGGCGGCGCCGGCGCGCCCGGCGGCTGCGGCCGCGCGACGTAAAAGAACACGCGCCCGTGCAGCGGCGCGCGCGCCAGTCCGGCGGCGTAGGTGATCTCGACCTTGGTTTGCGCGGCGGCGGCGACAGCGAGAGCGGCAAACAGCAGGCAAAGGCGCAGCGGCTTGGGCATCGGGGACCTCGAAAGGCCCAGCATACGCGAATCCCGCTGGCCGCCGGGACCCCGCGAGTGGCATTCTTAGCAATTGCAGGCAGGCATACCCATGAACCGTGACGAGCTCATCCTGGCGCACAAGACGTTCCTGTTTCCCGCCGTCTTTCACTACTTCGAGCAGCCGCTGGTGCTGGAGCGGGCGCAGGGGCAGTTCTGCTACGACACCGAGGGCAACGAGTATCTCGACTTTTTCGGCGGCATCGTCACCGTCTCGGTCGGCCACGGCAACCCCCAAGTGAAGGCGGCGATCGCGGCGCAGCTCGACAAGCTGACCCACGTCTCCACCTGCTTCGCCACCGAGCCGATGGTGGCGCTGGCGCAGAAGCTGGCCGCGATCAGCCCGTTGGCGGCGGGCGACGGGCGCCCGGCGAAGCTTTACTTCACCAACAGCGGCACCGAGGCGGACGAGACCGCGATCCTGGCCGCGCGCCTGTACACCGGCGCCAGCGAGATCGTGGCGCTGCGCCACGGCTACCATGGCCGCTCCGCGCTGGCGATGGCGCTCACCGGCCACGCCGCCTGGCGGCTGGGGCCGGCGACGCAACCGGGCATCGTGCACAGCCATGCGGCCTACTGCTACCGCTGCCCGTTCGGGCTGAGCTATCCCGACTGCGGGGTGAAGTGCGCCGCCGACCTCGAGGAGCTGATCAAGACCTCGACCTCGGGCAAGGTCGCGGCGGTCATCGCCGAGCCGATCCAGGGCGTGGGCGGCTTCATCACGCCGCCGAAGGAGTATTTCCCGATCGTGGCCGAGATCGTGCGCCGGCACGGCGGACTGTTCATCAGCGACGAAGTGCAGACTGCCTGGGGGCGGACCGGCGGCAAGTGGTTCGGCATCGAGCAGTGGGGAGTTACGCCTGACATCGTGACCTCGGCCAAGGGGTTGGCCAACGGCCTGCCGATCGGCATGACGATGGCGCGCGCCGACGTCGCCGACGCGATGAAAGGGCTGGCGATTTCGACCTTCGGCGGCAATCCGGTGGCGACCGCGGCGGGCAAGGCGGTGCTCGACTACATCGAGCAGGAAACCCTGCTGGCCAACACCGCGGCCGTTGGCGCCTACCTGAAGGAACGGCTGCAGGAACTGCAGGCGAAGCACGCGCTCATCGGTGAAGTCCGCGGCATGGGGCTGCTGCTGGGGGTGGAGCTGGTGCGCGACCGGCGCACCAAGGAGCCGGCGGCGCGCGAGACCAACGCGCTGCTGGCGCGCTGCCGCGACCAGCGCGTGCTGGTGGGCAAGGGCGGGCTCTACGGCAACGTGATCCGCATCTCGCCGCCGATGAATATCGGCCAAGGCGACGTGGAGGAGTTCATCCGCCGCTTCGACGCCGCCCTGGCGGCCACCGCCTGAGGGGACCTAGGGCAGCACGTAGCGCAGGTCGGCGTAGGCCATGCCGGTGTGGGCGTTGCGGGGCGCACCGGCGGCGACGTCGAACGGGCTACGGGTGACGTAGGACGCCTGGGTGATCAACTGCAGCATGCCGTAGCGATTGGATTTCCAGAAGGTATGGGTCACGCCCAGCGTGGCCTCCTGGACGGAGCGATTCATGTTGTTGGAGGCGCCGGGATAGCCATAGCCGACCGGGGTGGCGCCAGAAAGATCGAAGTTGGGGTGGATGTAGATCCCGCCGTAGTAGCCGTAGAGCAGATAGCCGGGGTTGACCTGGTCCTCGAACCCCAGAATGGCGCTGTTGGTGCGCACCGGCGAGACCTGCCCGTTCTGCCGGATCACGAGGTCGGGGGCCATGCCGAACAGGTAGCGCCCGCCGCCGTCGCCCCAAAACGTGTTGGCGAGCAGGCGCAGGCCGGGCGCGACCATCAGCGCCGCGTCGGCTTCAATGCCACCGCCGGCGGCATGGGACGTGATGCCGGTGGCGGGCGTCAGCGCGCGGAACTCGCTCTCCACGCCCGCCACCTCGAGGTGCAGCCCCGCGCCGTTGGGCTGGGAGTCGTAGGCGGCCTTGACGATGACGTCGGGGGTGAAGCCGGGGGCGGAGAAGTTCGAGCCGCCGTTGTCGACCTGGCCGGCGTAGGGTCCGCCCGCGCCGCCGGGGAGGGTCACCTGGGCCGCGCCCGCGCTGCCGCCGATGTAGGGCTCGCCCTGTTCGATGGAGAAGCCGGCGGTGAATTGGGACGATGCGTGGTAGAGCACGCGCAGCTGCGGCTGGCGCGCCCAGGTGAGGCCCACCTGGTAGTTGGTGTCCATGTTCTGGCTGAAGAAGATGTCGGCGGGCATGGGCGAAAGGCCGCTGCGACCGGGCGTCAGCAGGCTCCAGTCCTGGCCCGCCACCACCTCCCAGGGGCCGCGCCGGGCGTCCACGAAGTAGACGCGCATGCGCAGCGTGTTGCTGTTGCTCGAGACCGCGACGTTGGCGGGCTGATTGCCCAGAAAGTCGGCCTCGATGTAGCCGGTCACGGCGGTGTCGCCGCGGTTGCAGCTCACCTTGAGCGTCACGCGCGAGTTCTGCGCGCTCTCGCGAAACTCGCTGAGCTGGCCGGCCGTGGTGTTGTTGTAGGGGATGGAGGCGAAGTTGGTGCCGATGCCGCTGCCCACCGCGGTGGAGCGGTAGACGGCGGTGAAGTCCAGGAAGCCGCCGGGGGTAAACTGCATGCCGCCGATCTGGAACGAGAGCGGGTTGGCGGGTGCAGCCTGCGCCGCGAGTGCGGCGGCGCAGGCCGCCATGACGCCCAAGAAGCGAAACAATACGCGCATGCACCTATCGTCTCGGAACGGGGCGACGGCGCGATTACAGTTCGATTACAGCCGCCGGCCGCGCGAGCCGATAAAATGGAGCGGTGCAGGGGCTTCTGCAACCACCGTCCGCGCCGCGCTATCCCCGCCTGCGTCAGACCGCGTCCTACCTGGCGGCGACGGAGACGCACACCTACGCCAGTTCGGTGGCGACGCATGCGCTGTTGTCGTTCTTCCCCTTCATCGTCTTCCTGCTCAGCCTGACGCGCAATGTGCTGCACTCGGAGCGGCTGTACGACAGCCTGCTGCAGCTGCTGCGCGCCTATCTGCCGGTGAGCGACTTCGGGCCGGACCGCACCCAAACCTTCATCATCCGCAATCTGCAGGCGATCGTCGAGCACCAGCGCGCGCTGCAGTACGCCTCGCTGGCGATCCTGCTGATCACCTGCACCGGCGTGTTCCTGCCGTTGGAGGTGGCGCTGAACCGCATCTGGCAGGCGCCGCGCAACCGCAGCTACATGCGCAACTGGGGGGTGGCGATCCTGCTGGCGTTCACCTGCGGGGTGCTGGGGATGCTCTCGGCCTCCTTCACGGCGCTGACGGAGACCTATTCCACCCGCCTGTACCACTTCCTCAGCCGCCTGGGGCCGCTGCGCGCGCACCCGGTACCGCTGGACGCGGTCTCGATCGCGATCGTGCGCGCCGGCGCGGTGCCGTTCACCATCGCCATGTTCTTCCTGATTTACTGGAAACTGCCCAATTTGCGCATTTCGGCGCTGCGCGTACTGCCGGCGGCGATCACCGCCGGCCTGCTCTGGGAAGTGTCGAAATACATCTACATCCTGCTGCTGCCGTGGCTGAATTTTCAGCACATCTACGGCCCCTTCGCGATTTCGGTCTCGCTCATCATCTGGGCCTATGTTTCGGCGCTGATCCTGCTCACGTGCGCGGAGATGGTGGCGCCGATGGCGGGGGAGGGGAACCCGGCGGGGTTTGCCGTGGCCGCCGCCGGGGAACCAGCCCCGGCACCCCAAGCCGCTGCCGCCCCGCCGCCGGGCAGCTAAGTCATTGATGCCCTTCCGGCTGGACGCAACCGTCCGGCGGGGTGCACCGTCCGAACCCGCGGCAGCGTCAAAAAAATTGACCCGGCCTATTGACACCCCCGGACGCTGGCGAGAATATCCACTTCAGCTTGTGGGGTAGACTAGAACGCCCACAACCGGTTTGAAGGGGGGGGATCGAAGACAATGCCCGAGCAGGTCACACGCGCCACCGACATCGAAGCCGCCGTTTCGCCCAAGGCGACGCGCACCTTCCGTGGTCTGAGCTTGCCGCGGGTGTTCACCAACCCCCGGGTTTCCCCCTACGACGAGGTGCAGTGGGAGCTGCGCTCGGCGCTGATCCAGAACGAAAAGGGCGAGACGATCTTCGAGCAGAAGGAGATCGAGGTGCCGCGCGACTGGTCGCAGACGGCGACCAACATCGTGGCTTCCAAGTACTTCCACGGCAAGATCCACTCGCCCGAGCGCGAGCGCAGCGTGCGCGCCCTGGTGGGGCGGGTGGCCGAAACCCTGCGCGACTGGGGGATGGCGGACGGCTATTTCAAGAGCGAGGAGGACGCCCGCGTCTTCCATGACGAGCTGGTGCACCTGCTGATCACCCAGAAGGCCTCGTTCAACTCGCCGGTGTGGTTCAACTGCGGCGTCGAGCGGCTGGAGCCGGAAGCCGCCGCCGCCAACTGGTATTGGGACGCCGCCGCGCGCCGGCCGGCGTTCGCACCGGTGGGCTACCGCAAGCCGCAGTGTTCGGCTTGCTTCATCAACTCGGTGAGCGACTCGCTCGACAGCATCCTCAGCCTGGCCAAGACCGAAGGCATGCTGTTCAAGTGGGGCTCGGGCACCGGCACCAACCTCTCGCCCATCCGCAGCTCGGTGGAGCATCTCTCGGGCGGCGGCACCGCCAGCGGCCCGCTGAGCTTCATGAAGGGCTTCGACGCCTTTGCCGGGGTGATCAAGTCGGGCGGCAAGACGCGCCGCGCCGCCAAGATGGTGGTGCTGAACGTGGATCACCCGGACATCGAGGAGTTCATCGCGTGCAAGGCCAAGGAGGAGCGCAAGGCCTGGACGCTGGTGGAAGCCGGCTACGACCCGGCGCTCGACGGCGAAGCCTACTCCTCCATCTTTTTCCAGAACGCCAACAACAGCGTGCGCGTGACCGACGAGTTCATGCAGGCGGCGGAGAAGGACGGCCCCTTCCCGCTGCGCCGCGTCGCCGGCGAGCGCAAGGGCGAGGCGATCAAGACGGTGGACGCCAAGGGGCTGCTGCACAAGATGGCCGACGCCGCCTGGCAGTGCGGCGACCCCGGCATCCAGTACGACACCACGGTCAACCGCTGGCACACCTCGAAGAAGACCGGCCGCATCAACGCCAGCAACCCGTGCTCGGAGTACATGTTCCTGGACGATTCGGCGTGCAATCTGGCCTCGATCAACCTGATGAAGTTCGCCGCCAGCGGCAAGGCCGGCTTCGACGTCGCCGCTTACCGGCACGCGGTGGATATCCTGATCACGGCGCAGGAAATCATCGTGGATAACGCCAGTTACCCCACCGAGC
>JAKAOE010000014.1 GCA_021823305.1 Acidobacteriota bacterium | reverse complement strand
GCGCGCCGACGCGGCCGCGCCGGCCGCGGCCCAGGAGCCGGCGGGGAGTGATACCGCCGAGGCGCGCGCGGAGCGGCACCCGTTGTTGAAACAACTGAAGGAGCAAATCCCGGGGCACGTGTTGGCCACGCGGCCGCTGGGCTAAGGACAGGCGATGGGATTTGACATGCAACAGATGCAGTCGCTGCTGGGGCAGGCGAAACGCCAGTACGAAGAGCTGCGCGCCAAGATGGCGCGCACCAGCGTCGAAGCCACGGCCGGGGCGGGCATGGTGGCGGTGAAGATGAGCGGCGACAAGCAGGTGCAGGAGATCCGGCTCGACCCCGAGGTGGTGAAGTCGGATCCGGAGATGCTGCCCGACCTGATCAAGGCGGCGGTGAACGAGGCCAGCCGGCAGGTGGACGAGCTGCTGCGCCAGGAGCTGGGCTCGACGCTGGGCGGGTTCGGCGCGGGATTGCCGGGACTGTTCTAAATGGACCTCGCGCCCCCCTTGACCCGGTTGATCGACGCGCTGCGCCGGCTGCCCGGCATCGGGCAGAAGTCGGCGCAGCGCATCGCCTTCCACATCCTGCGCGCCGACGGCGCCGAAGCCGACGAGTTGGGCGCGGCCATCGCCGGCGTCAAGCAGCAGTTGCGCTTCTGCTCGATCTGCAACAACATCACCGAGCAGGACCCCTGCCACTACTGCAGCAACCCGCAGCGCAATCCCAGCGTCGTCTGCGTGGTGGAGGAGCCGCACAATATCCTGGCGGTGGAAAAGTCGCGCCAGTACGACGGCATGTACCACGTGCTCGGCGGCGTGATCGCGCCGCTGCAGGGCGTGGGGCCGGAACAACTGAAGATTCCATCGCTGCTGGCGCGGCTGCGGGCGGAGGGGGCCGACGGACAGCCGGTCGTACGCGAGATCATCCTGGCCACCGACCCCAACGCCGAAGGCGAGGCCACCGCGCTCTACCTGGCGCGGCTGCTCAAACCGCTGGGCGTGCGCGTGAGCCGCATCGGGATGGGCATCCCGGTGGGCAGCGAGATCGAGTACGCCGATGAAGTGACCATGACCAAGGCGCTGGAAGGGCGGCGGGAGCTGTAATGGCCGGGGCGGCCGGGAAACCCAAGGTCGGGTTCGTCAGCCTGGGATGCCCCAAGAACCTGGTGGACACCGAGGTGATGATGGGGCTGCTGCAGCGCCAGGGGTGCGAAATCACCCCCGACGCCGAGGCGGCCGAAGTGCTGGTGGTCAACACCTGCGCCTTCATCGAGTCGGCCCAGCGCGAGTCGGTGGACGCGATCCTGGAGCTGGCGGCACGCAAGCGGAGCGGACAGGCGAAACGCCTGATCGTGACCGGCTGCCTGGTGGAGCGCTTCCGCGAGGAGATGCGGCGCGAACTGCCGGAAGTGGACGCGCTGATCGGGACCAATGAACTGGAGCGCATCGGCGCGGCGGTGTCCGGCGGCGCTTCCCCGTCCGGCGGCGGGCTGCCGCCCATCCTGCCGGGCGATTTCTTCGACCCGCGGCCAAGCGCCCCGTATCTCTATGACGAGCTGACGCCGCGGCTGCGGGCCACGGTGCCCCACACCGCCTACGTGAAGATCGCCGAAGGCTGCGACCATCCCTGCTCGTTCTGCGTGATCCCGCAATACCGGGGCAGTTTCCGCAGCCGGCGGCCGGCCTCGGTGGAAGCCGAGGCGCGGCGGCTGGCGCAGCAGGGCGCACGGGAACTGGTGCTGATCGGGCAGGATACGACCTGCTACGGCGACGACCTCGGCCTGCGCAACGGGCTGGCGGAACTGCTCGAACGGCTGGCGGACGTGGCGGAACAGAACGAGACGTTGCGCTGGATCCGCACGCTTTACTTCTACCCCAACCGCGTCAATCAGGCGCTGCTCGATGCGATGGCGCGGCACGCGGCGCTGTGCAAGTATGTGGATATGCCGCTGCAGCACGCCAGCGCTGCGGTACTGCGGCGGATGAGGCGGGGCGGCAGCGGGGAGGCTTTCCTGCGGCTGCTCGAGCGCATCCGGGCGACCCTGCCGGGCGCGGCGCTGCGCAGCACATTCATCGTCGGCTTCCCGGGCGAAACCGAAACCGAGTTCGAGGAGCTGCGCCAGTTCATCGAAGCCGCGGAGTTGGACTGGCTGGGCGTATTCGGCTACTCGGACGAGACGACCAATGCCGCCTCCCGACTGGACGGCAAAGTCGCCCCGGAAGTGATCGAGCGGCGGCGGGATGCGCTGATGCGCACTCAGCGGGCGATCTCGCGGCGCAAGCGGAAGCGCCAAGTCGGGGCAAAGCTGCCGATTCTCATCGAGGGACCGGCGGACGAGAGCGATCTGCTGTGGGAGGGACGGCTGGAGGGGCAGGCGCCGGAGATTGACGGCAAGGTGCTGATCAACGACGCCGCCGCCCCGGAGCGGCTGCGGGCCGGCGAGTTCGCAACGGTGGAGATTACCGCGGCGCAGGATTACGACCTGGTGGGGCGGCTGCTCTAGAAAGCAGGGAGCGGCATGAACGGAAAACCAATGCGCTGCCCGATCTGCGGCCAGCCGGTCGCTGCCGCCGCACCCGAGTATCCCTTCTGTAGCCGGCGCTGCCGCACTCAGGATCTGGCGAACTGGGCGATCGAAGCCTATCGCGTCCCGGTGACGTCGGACGACGACGCGGACGGCGCCTAGAAGCTAAGCCAGCGCGTCCACCAGGAGGTACATCTCGACCGCCAACTCGCGGATGCGGCGGTCGAGCTCCGGCGCCGAGGCGGCGAAGGCGCGCTCGGCGGCTTCACGCGCCAGCCGTGGCGCCGGAACTTCCGGCGCCAGGACTAGATCAGGTTGGAGCCGGGGGGAAGGCATGTGCGTTTACGCCAGAAAGCAACGCCCAGCAACGCGAGCAGGCCGGTTGCCATGAGCGCCCAAGTGCTGGGCTCGGGAACCTCGGTAAGGGTCATGTCCTGCGACAACAGACCGCCGACCTTATTGCCGCTGGCATCCACAAATTCCGACTTCAGCGCGACTCCATCCACGCCCGTCGGCAGGTTGGCGTCGTAGATAACCCATTGAAAGAGGAACGGCGACGACGCGCTCGAGCTGGTACTGAGATTGAAGACGCCGTTGATGGTCGCGCTGGTGCAAAAGAAGTTGCCCGTGCCGGTGCAGCCGTTGGCGCTCAAACCGCCGTCAGTGGTCGTCCAGTTGCTCGTGCCACCGGGTGCGTTGATCAAGTCCGGCGGCGTGGTGGATAATCCGTCCGGCCCCACCGCGCCGGTGATGCCGGGAGCAACCGAGGCGAGGTAGGCCGAAGGGGCCGTATTCAACCCCGAGGCGTCCACCGTCAGCTGGATGGTGTAGTCGAACGTTCCGACTTGGCTGGCGGTCTGGAAGTAGCCGAGCGAGTAAACCACGCCCTGGTAGGTAAGCGAATCGGCTCGCGCGGCTCGGGGAGACGCCAACGCCAAAGCGAGCACGGCGATGCCTGCAGAAAGTGATAGGACCTTGCTCGTCTTCATAGGGGCAGATCGTCCGGAAATGAACGGTGCAATTCAGCCGCCAAACCAAATACCCGGCGGCTATTGAAAATGAACGATTTTCCATCCTCTACCCGTGACTTTTGCGCAAGCGCCTGCGCACAGAGGGAAGTCAATGGGCGCTGTACGGAATGCGCAAAGTCTTGGTACGCTCGGCAGGAGCATGACGGAGCAAACAATGAACCGACGGGAATTTGTGACAGGAGTAGCCGGCACGAGCATGGCGGGTGCGCTGCTGCGGCCGCCATGGGCGCGGACGCCGGCGGACGCGCCCATGGCCACCGGGCACGTTCCACAAGAGCGGTACACCCCTTACGGGTATTTGAACAACCCGTACCATACCTGGAACCTGCACCGCAGCGGCGTGATCCGGTCGGTCGAGGCGATCGGCTTCGGTTTCTACTTCCCGGCTGGGCCGGGCGGGTACTTCGACTATGCCCACGAAGCGAAGTACCAGGGCCTGCTGCGGCTCGGATTCGCCATCAACGGCCACAGCTATTTCGACGCCGGCGACTTCCCTCCCGGGCTGCTGTATGCCAGCCACCACAGCCATCTGCTGTTCACCTACCGTTTTGCCGCGCAAGGCTGTAAGGTTGCGGCCACGTTCTACCAAGTGGGCGAAGACACGCTGGCGGCCGATGTGGAGGTCCACAATACCGGCGGCGTGGCGGCACGGGTGACGCTGCTGGCGGCGCACGAATATCACCTGGGCGCGGCGCGCTGGTGGGGGCGGGACGGCATCGCGGGGCGGTACGAGACAGCGTCGGACGCGGCCATGACCCGCGGCTTCGCCGCCGGCACCGCGTTCCGGCTGCGCTTAAGCGAAGCCAGCACGCGCCACGCGATCGGCACCGCGGCGGAAGCGCCGCGGCGGCTGCTCGGCGGCCAGGGCGGGGACGATGGCGCGGTCAGTTATTACCCGGCGCCACTCTACGCCGGGCTGGCCTGCGAGTTGGAGGTGACAGCGGGCGGAACAAGAACGGCCAGCGCGTGGCTGACGCGCGCCACCGACGCCCGCGGCGCCGCGGCGGCGCAACGGCAGGCGCGCGCCCAGGCGGGCGCGGAGCGCACGCGCAAGCAACAGGAGGACAACGCCTTCTGGGCGCGGGCGCCGCGGCTCGAAGGTGACTGGCCGGAGCACTGGCGGCGGGGCTGGGTGTACGACTTCGAGACGCTGCGCATGATGGTGCGGCGTCCGAGCGGCGACTACCGCCATCTCTGGGACGCGATGCAGATTCAGGCGCCGCGCAACGTGCTGGCGGAAACCTCGATCGACATGTGGGCGCTGAGCTACGCCGATCCCGAGGCAGCGGCGGCGGTGATGCTGGGCCAGTTCCTGGATGCGCTCGACGCCAACGTCCCGTGCATGCGCGAAGACGGAGAGATGAACATGGTGGCGGCCGACGGCGACGCCTGCGGGACCTCGATCGGCTGGTGCTATCCGATTTTCTGCCTGCAATCGGTGGCGCGGCGCATGGGCAACAGCGCCTGGATCGGGCAGCTGGCGCCCCAGGTGGCGCGGTTCGTGCGCTGGACGCTCGCGCACCGCACCGATAGCGCCGGCTACGTGGTGGGCAAGTGCAGTTGGGAAACCGGCATGGACGCCTCGAGCCGCTTCCAGATCCAGCAGCCGACGGGGGCGGAGTTGATCGACTTCATCCGCATCGTCGAGCTGCAGGCGGCGATGGCGCACGCGGCGGGCGCGCTGGCCGAGTGGAGCGCGCAGCTGCGCGACGCCGGCGGCGAGGCGCAATGGCGTGCGCTCGAGCGGCGCTACGCCGCCAAGACCCAGAGCCTGTGGAACGGACGCGACTGGTTCCAGGACTTCGACACCCGCCGCGGCGCGACCATCGTGCCGCCGCCGCCCGAGCACGGGCAGCTGCGGCGCGAGGTGGGGCAGGCGGCACCGATTTTTCTGGGGGTGGCGACCGCGGCCCAGGCGCGGGCGATGCTGCCGCTGCTGCGCGAGTACCGCGCCCATCCCGGCTATTACCTGGAGTGGGCGTCGCTGGTGCTGCCTTACCTGGAATCGCTCTGGACCGCGGGCGAGCGGCGGCTGGCGGGCGAGGTGGCGGCGGACATCGCCGCGCGCATCTACTCCTCAACCGACCGGCGCGCGCCGGGCACGCAGGGCCTGGGCTGGCCGGGTGTGAGCTGCGAGATGTGGGACCTGAACGGCGCCGTGGGCGGGGAGGGATACGGCTGGGGCGCGACGCTCGTGGCCCACCTCATCCGCAGCGTCGCCGGCTTCCGCGAGACCTCCGACCCGCTGCGGCTCGAGCTCAGCCCGGCGATTCCGGAGCGGCTGGCGCAGCCGGGCAAGCGCTACACCATCGCCAACCTGCGCTACCGCGGCGACGCGCTGCGGCTCAGCCACAGCGTGCGCGCTGACGGCCGGATTGATGTGGAAGGCGAGTGGGCCGGCGCCACCCGCTGTGTCTCGGCCGAACCCACCCCCTTGCGGCGCGCGGGGCGCGCCTTCGCGGCCACGGTGGACAACGGCGGCCGCCTGGTGGTGGCGTTGCACCACTAGTCGGCGGGCGCGGGCGCCGCCGGAGGCGTGATAGAGTGAGCCGGATGCGGCGACGGACGTTTCTGAAGGCGGCGGCGGCGGCGCCGGCGGCGGGCGCGCTGGCGGAATTGGGCGCCGCGATGACGCGGCTGCCGGTTGAATCCAGCGGCTACGCCCCGGCGCGGATCGAAAACGACTATTCCCTGCTGCTGCCCGGCGAACGCGAGGCGCTGGCGGCTTCGCCGACGGCATCCGGCGCCTCAGGCTGGCGGCGGCTGGCGACACTCGCCGATGGCACCGCGGTCTATGAGAAACATGCGACGCATTGCGGCATGCTGGTCTACGTCAGCGCGGCGGGTGCGGAGGTGGCGCGCATCCCCAAAGGCATCGGGCAGCTGGCGCGCATCCGGCCGCGGCCGGTGAACCCGTCGCCGGCGCGGGTGCAGCGGCCGGCGCGCTACGTGGCCGGGCCGGACGCGGGCAGCGTCTACGTGCTGGGGTCGAACCAGGACCCCTGCTACGAGAATGTCGCGGCGCTGGGCGCGGAGTTCCTCGGCTGGACGCTGGTGGCCAATGAGCAGACCGGGCCGCTGGGCTCGCTCTGGCTCGAGCCCGACGGCCGTTCGCGCCAGTTCGGCGACAATCCGCAGTCGTTGTGGGCGCCGGACATGACCGGGCGCAAGTTCGACCCGCGCCGCTTCCTGCCCTCGGAATATCTCTACGATTACGTGCCCGGCTACAGCAAGCGCACGCTGCTCGGCGGCTGGCTGCCGGCGGCCGACATCGGCGTGTGGAACCCGCGCTACCGCCTCGGCTACGAGGTCATGATGGTGCTGCCGGAGGGGGATCGGGCGCAGCCGCTGGCGCGGGTGCGGGCGCTGCTGCCGCCCCAGACGCGCGGGCTGATCCCCGCGGGCGACACCGGCGCGGACGCGGCGGCGCCCGCGGCGGGCGAAGTGGACCGGTACTGGAATGGCGATGCGGCGGCGTTCTTCACCGCGCTGCTGGCGATTTGGCGGCGCTGGAGCGGGCTGTTCGCCAACGCGATGCGCGCCGACATCCCCGACCCCTGGCTGGCCGACGCCGCGCGCGCCGGCATCGTGCTCTCGCGCTGCAGCTACCGCGGACTGCGGCCGACCTACCAGATCGGCGAGGGCGCCTACACCAAGATTCCCGAGCGCAGCCACGCGCTTTTCCCGGTGGCGCAGTACGAGTTCATCTGGGCGCAGCAGATTTGGGGCCTGGCGGCGGAGGCGGAACCCTACTTCGAGCATTACCTGGAGCACTACATCCTGCCCGACGGCGATTTTCTTTACAACACGCAGGACCAGGTGGAGGCGCCGCTGAACGCCGGCGTGTTCCTGGCGAACTCGGCGCGGCATTACGACTATACCGGCGACCGGGGCGCGCTGCAGCGGCGGCTGCCGGTGCTGCGGCGCATGATCGCGCTGGTGGAGGCGCGGCGGGCCTACACGCGGCAGCGCTATCCGGCGGAGGACGCGCGGCACGGGCTGATCTGGGGCTCGCCCGAGGCGGACAAGGGCGACCCCCACCGCAACACGCCCGACGCCCATCCCTACTACTTCCAAAACTCGGCGTGGATCTGGCGCGGCCTGCACGAGCACGCGCGCTGCCTGGCCAAGGCGGGGCTGGGAGAAGAGGCGGCGGCCACCGCCGCGGCGGCGGGCGAGCTCCGCGCCGACCTGGAGCGCAGCCTGCGCTTGACGCTGGCGCGGTGCAATACGGCGATGCGCCAGGCGGGAATCACTCCGTTCACCACCGACGACGTGGACCGCGACCCGCGGCGCCTGACCAGCTATGAGAACCACCGCTACATGATGGATTGGTGGACCTGCGAGTGGGGCGACACGGCGCTGGACGAGGGGCATTTCCGGCACCGGGCGCTGGCGGGCGAGCAGATGCTGGGCATGAACACCGACGCCGACTACCCGCGCACCTCGAACTTCATGGAGCACGGCACCCTGGCGGGGCGCATCCGGCAGGCGGATTACCGGCCGTTCCTGATGGCGCTGTACGGCAACTTGTGCTTTGCCATGGACAGCGGGTCGCGCTATGCGCCGGAGGATGCGCTGCTGCCCGGCAACTATCCCGGAGAAGGCAGCCCCTACGCCTGGTCGGCGGTGGTGAACAGCACGCTGCAGCCGGCGATGGGGCTGCGCTGGCTGCTGTGCTGGGAGGACTGGAACCGGGACGAGGTGCACCTGCAGAAGGCCGCGCCCAAGCACTGGTTCGAACCCGGGCAGCGGATCGCGGTGGAGCGCTGCCCGACGCGGTTCGGGCGGCTGGACTGGACCACCGAGGCGTTACCCGGAACGGGGTGGCGGGTGCGGCTGCGGGCCTCCGCGGGGTGGGCGGCGGAGGTGGTGATGCACCTGCATCCGCCGCAGGGCGGAGCGCTGGCGCGGCGGATCCCGGCGGCGGAGTTGGCCGCGGGCCGCGAACTGGAGTTCACGCTACCATAGGGTATGGCGCGGTTTGCGGCTGCGGCGGCACTGCTGATGACGCTGGTTTCGCTGTGCGCGGCGCAGCGCATCTTCGAGCCGCCCGCGCCCGGCCCCGGGCGCAGCCAGGAAGCGCATCCCACCCCGATGCCGCGCTCGCCGTCCCCCGCTATAGCCAAGCCGCAACTTCCCCCCGTAGTGCCGCCGCCGGCGCCCGACCCCCGGGTAGCGGTGCACGACCTGCGGGTGGGCACGTTCTACTACAACCGCGGCGCCTACGTCGGCGCGTTGTCGCGGTTCGAGGACGCGATCTACAACGATCCGCACTCGGCCGAGGCCTACTGCCGCGCCGGGGACGCGGAGTTGAAGCTCCGCCACACGCTGCCCGCCAAGGTCGATTGGGAACACTGCCTGCGGGCGGCGGAGAGCGGTAAGTGGGCCAAGCACGCGCGCCAGGCGCTGGCCCGGCTGGCCAAGCGGCGCGCCAGCCGCTAAGCGATGCGCTGGGAACTGCTGCAGTCGCTGTGGCCCTATCTGCGGCGCTACCGCGGGCAGCTGGCCGGCGGGCTGGGCATCCTGCTGGTGAACACCGCGGTGCTGGTCTCGATCCCCTTCATCATTGACCTGGCGATCAACGACCTCGGCCAGGGGATCAGCGTGGCCAAGCTGCTGCGCTATTGCGCGCTGTTGATGGTGGCCGTGTCGGCGCGGGCGGTGCTGAACTACCTGCAGCGCCTGGTGCTGATCACCGCCTCGCGACGGATCGAGTTCGACCTGCGCAACGACCTGCTGGCGAAGCTGGAGGAGATGTCGAGCGGGTTTTTCCAGCAATACCGCACCGGCGACCTGATGGCGCGCTCGGTGAACGACCTCTCGGCGGTGCGCAACATGGTGGGCCCGGGGATCATGTATTCGGCGCAGGCGGTGGTGCTGTTCGCCTACGTGCTGACCATCCTCTGGCGTTTGGACCCGCGGCTGACGCTGATCGCCTTCGTCCCGGCGCCGATCGTGACGCTGGCGGTGCAATGGTTTGGCAAGCGCATCCACGAGCGCTTCGAGCGCATCCAGAGCATGTTCAGCAGCCTGGCGACGCGGGTGGAGGAGAACCTGAGCGGACTGCGGCTGGTGCGCGCCTACGCGCGTGAGGCGCAGGAGGAGGAAAAGTTCAACCGGCTGAACCGGGAGTACGTGCAGCGCAACCTGCGCTTGGTGCTGCTCTCGGGCGCGTTCCAGCCGCTGCTGCAGTTCCTTCTGGGCGTGGCCTACGTGCTGGTGCTTTGGTTCGGCGGGCGGGCGGTGCTGGAGCACCGCATCACGCTGGGCGGTTACGCCGCCTTCAACCTCTACATGGCGCAGATGGCGTTCCCCATGATCGCCATGGGATACGTCATCAACCTGGTGCAACGCGGCTCCGCCTCCTGGGCGCGGCTGCGCGAGCTGCTGCAACAGACGCCCGCGATCGCCGACGGAGCCGAGACCGACGCTGGCGTCACCGCGCTGGAAGGCGAGATCGAGTTCCGCCATCTCAGCTTCGGCTACGGCGGCGAGTCGGTGCTGCGCGACCTCAACCTGCGGATTCCGGCCGGACGGACCGTGGCGCTGGTGGGCGCCACCGGGGCGGGCAAGAGCACGCTGGTGGGCCTGATTCCGCGGCTGCTGGATGCCGCCCCGGGCATGGTGCTGGTGGACGGCCGGCCGATCCGGGAGATTCCGCTGGAAGTGCTGCGGCGGAGCATCGGCTGGGTGCCGCAGGAGACCTTCCTGTTCAGCGATACGCTGCGCAACAACATCGCCTTCGGCCGGCCGGAGGCGGAGGAGGCGGAAGTGCGGGAAGCGGCCGACCGCGCCGGCCTCAGCTTGGACGTGGCTGATTTCCCCGACGGCTTCGCCACGCGGGTGGGCGAGCGCGGGCTGACCCTGTCGGGCGGGCAGAAGCAGCGCACCGCCCTCGCGCGCGCGTTGCTGCGCAACCCGCGCATCCTGATCCTCGACGATGCGCTGGCCAGCGTGGACACGCTGACCGAGGAGCGCATTCTGGAGGGGCTGGAGCAGGCGCGCCAGGGGCGCACCACGCTGCTGATCAGCCACCGCATCTCCACCGTGCGCGGCGCCGACTGTATCGCGGTGCTGCAGGATGGGCGCATCATCGAGCAGGGCACGCACGCGGAACTGATCGGACGGGGCGGCGCCTACGCAGCGCTGTATGAGAAACAACTGCTGGAGGAGGAACTGGCGCAGGTCGACTAGGCCGCGCCGGCGGACATGCCCCAGGAAGAGGAGAGCCTAGGCCAGGCGGTGGACCGGCGGCTGGTGCGCCGCCTGCTGGGCTACGTCCGTCCCTACCGCTGGACGGTGGTGGCGGCGACGGTGGCGGCGGCGCTGCAATCCGCGACCCAGGTGGTCGGGCCCTATCTCAACAAGGTGGTCATTGACCGCTACCTCTTCCCCACCCGCGCGGGGCGCGCCAGTCTGCTCTCGGGCTTTTTGCCCAACGACGCCTTCCGCGGAGTGACGGAGCTGGGAATCATTTACTTGAGCGTGCTGGCGGTGGGGTTCCTGCTCGACTTCGCTCAGAGCTACGCCATGCAATGGGTGGGCCAGTACACCATGTACGACCTGCGGCGGCAGCTCTTCGCCCACCTGCAGCGGCTGCCGATCTCGTTTTTCGACCGCAACCCGGCGGGGCGGCTGGTGACGCGCGTGACCAACGACGTGGAAACGCTCAACGACACCATCTCGACCGCTTTGGTGGCGCTGTTCGACGACATGTTCGTGCTGGCGATGATCATCGCGATCATGATCCGCTTCAACTGGCGGCTGTCGCTGGTCACGCTGGGCGTGGTGCCGCTGATCTTCCTGGCCACCCACTACTTCCGCAAGGCAGTGCGCGAGAGCTACCGCCGCATCCGCATTTACGTGGCGCAGATCAACGTATTCCTGCAGGAGCACATCACCGGCATGGCGGTGGTGCAGGCCTTCAACCGCGAGCGGCGGGCGCTCGGGGAGTTCCACGACATCAACCGCGAGCACCTGCGCGCCTGGATCAGCGCGGTGTTCGCCTATGCGGTCTACTATCCCGCGGTGGAGTTCCTGAGCATCCTGGCGGTGACGCTGATCCTGTGGTTCGGCGGGCTGCGGGTGATGCACGGCGAACTGACCATCGGCATCGTGTTCGCCTTCATCCAGTACGCGCAGCGCTTCTTCCGCCCGATCCAGGATCTGAGCGACAAGTACAACACGCTGCAATCGG
>JAKAOE010000013.1 GCA_021823305.1 Acidobacteriota bacterium | reverse complement strand
ATGGACAGCTTGGCTCGGGCGCCCCAAGCGAGCTGCAGCGGCGGCCTGCGGCTACAATCGAGCCTCTATGGCTGGCGTGCATGGCCCGACTGCATTCTCCAGGGTTGAGCCAAACTTCCAGGCACGGCTTCTCGCCGGTGGGTTGTCCGAGGCGGCGGCGGCGCGGCACGCGCGGCGTTTGGCGCGGCTGGACGAGGCATTTGCCGGCTGGTCGGGGAGACCGCCGCTGCGGGCATTTTTTGTGCCGGGGCGGGTCGAGTTGCTGGGCAAGCACACCGACTACGCGGGCGGGCGGAGCTTGCTGTGTGCGCTGGAGCGCGGCGTTTGCGTGCTGGCGGCGCCGCGAGACGACGGGCGAGTGCGCTTTCTCAACGCTGACAGCCAAGTTGCCGCCGCTCTTGACCGGCCGGCGGCGAAGCTGCCGGGCTGGGCGCCGTATCCGCTGGCGGTGTTGCGGCGGTTGCAGCGGGACTTCGGCCTTGGTGGCGGCGCCGACGTCGCGTTTGCCAGCGACCTGCCCGCCGCCGCCGGGATGAGCAGCTCGAGCGCGTTGGTGGTCGCCAGCTATCTGGGTATCACCGCAGGGCAGGTGCCGGCGGCGGCGCCGGCGTCGCGCGAGGCGCTGGCGGGGTATCTGGCCGCTGCCGAGACCGGGGTGGGCACGCACGGCGGCAGCGAGGACCACGTCGCGATTTTGTGCTGTCGGGTGCGGCAGTGGAGCCGGTACTCGTTTTGCCCGACGGCCTTCGAGGGCGTGATTCCCGCGCCGCCGGATCATGCGCTGGTGATCGCCGTCAGCGGCGTGGTGGCGGACAAGGGCGGCGGCGCGCAGGCGCGCTACAACCGCGCCGCCGCGGCCGCGCAGGCGGTGCTCGCGGCCTGGAACGCGGCGGAAGGCTCGCCGGCGCCGACGCTGGCGGCGGCGCTGGCGGGCGACGCCGGCCGCCTGGCGGAGGCGCAGGTGCGCCTGCGGCGCTTTGTGCCCGAGGGCTACACGCGCGCCGAGCTCGACGCCCGGCTGCGGCAGTTCTGGCTCGAATCCGAAGTTCTGTTGCCCGCTGCGGCGCGCGCGGCCGCTGCGGGCGACTGGCGCGCATTCGGCGGGGCGGTGGCCGCGTCCCAGGCCGAGGCCGATGCCGGACTCGGCAATCAAGTGCCCGAGACGCGGGCGCTGGTAGCGGGCGCTCTGCAGCTTGGGGCGGTAGCGGCTTCGGCGTTTGGCGCTGGGTTTGGCGGCTCGGTATGGGCGTTGGCGCCGGCCGCCGGCGCCGACGCCTTCGCCGCCGCCTGGCAGCGCGACTACGGAAAAGCGTTTGCCGAACGCCGCGCCGCCAGCCTATGCTTTGTCAGCGCCGCCGGTCCCGCGGCGCTGGAACTGGACTTTATCGGGAGCTGACCCTTGACCGAGCTGAATCGCCGCGAGTTTTCCCTCGCTCTGGCCGCCACCGCCGCCGCGGTGGCGGCTTCTCCGCGCGCCTTCGCCCAAGCGTCCGCGCTGGCCGCGCGCGGCCACGTCGCCGGCAGCCGTCTCCGTCTCGAGAATGACATCATCGCCGCCGAGTGGGAGGCTTCCGCGAAGGGGCTGCGCCTGCTGCAAGTCCAGGCGCGCGGCGCGGGCGCGCCCTTGGGCCCGCTTTCGGTTTGCCAGCTCGCGTTCGGCAATGTCCGCATGGACGCCGCGCAATTCCGCCTCGCCGCGCCCCCGCGGCTGCTGCCGCTGCGGCCCGAACCTCGGGCGGCGAATTTGGCGTCCCACTTCGCCGGCTGGCAGCTCGAAGCCACATTCACCTATCCCCAGGCGCGGTTCCAACTCCACTGGCGGGCGCTGCTGCGCGACGGGTCGCATTATATCCGGCAGGAGTTCACGCTGGCCGCGGGCGATGCCCCCGTGCCGATCACCGCGGTGACCCTGCTCGATCTTGATGCCGCCGGCGCGGCGGGTCATGCAGCGGTGAACGGCAGCGTCGCCGGCTCCCCGCTGACGCTGCCGCAGCCGGCCGGCGGAGCGTGGTTTTTCGGTTTTGAGCATCCGCTCTCGCATAGCGCGGTCGCCAACGGCCGCGCCACGGCGACGTTCGCGCGCGCGCTGCCGTTGCCCGCGAACCAGTCGGCGGCCTACTCGAGCGTGATCGGCACCACGCGTCCGGGGCAGCTCCGGCGCGATTTTCTGGCCTACATCGAACGCGAGCGCGCGCACCCCTACCGCGCCTTCCTGCACTACAACTCCTGGTTTGATCTCGGCTACTTCACGCCCTACGACCAGGCCGGCTGCCTGGGCGTGATCCACGCCTTCGGCGAGGAACTGGTGCGCCGGCGCCGGGTCCGCATGGACTCGTTTCTGTTCGACGATGGCTGGGACAACCATCGCGACTGGGGCTTCAACGCAGGCTTCCCGGACGGGTTCACGCCGTTGAAGACGGCGGCGGCGGCCATCGGCGCGGCGCCGGGGGTGTGGCTATCGCCCTGGGGCGGCTACGGCAAGCCGCGCCAGGAGCGGCTGGCCGCCGGGCGTGCGCTCGGCTACGAGAGCGACCGCGCCGGGCTGGCGCTGTCGGGGCCGGTGTACTACCAGCGCTTCCACCAGGTCTGCATGGATTTCATCACACGCTACGGCGTCAACCAGTTCAAGCTGGACGGCACCGGCAGCGTCGCGCGCGTGGCGCCGGGCAGCAGGTTCGGCAGCGACTTCGAGGCCGCCATCCAATTGATTTCGGATATGCGCGCCGCCAAGCCCGACCTCTTCGTCAACCTGACCACGGGTACGTATCCTTCGCCTTTCTGGCTGCGCTACGCCGATTCCACCTGGCGCGGCGGCTACGACACCAGCTTCGCCGGCGTGGGCACCGACCGCCAGCAATGGATCACTTACCGCGATGGGGCGACCTACCGCGGCGTGGTCCTGCGCGGGCCGCTCTATCCGCTGAACTCGCTCATGCTGCACGGTATCGTGTTCGCCAAACACGCGCGCCGGCTGGAGACGGATCCGGGCCGCGACTTCGCCGCCGAAGTGCGGGCCTACTTCGCCACCGGAACGCAGCTGCAGGAGATGTACATCAGCCACCAACTGCTCTCGCCCGGCGATTGGGACACGCTGGCCGGGACGGCGCGCTGGGCGCGCCGCCGGGCGCCGATCCTGCGGGATACGCACTGGGTCGGCGGCAACCCGCTGGCGCTCGAGGTCTACGGCCACGCCGCCTGGTCGCCGCGGGGCGCGGTGCTGGCGCTGCGCAACCCCTCCGATAAGGCGCAGTCGCTGGCGCTCGATCCCGCCGACGCGTTCGAGCTGCCGGCGGGCTCGCGCGCCGCGCGCTTCCGGATGCGCCCGCCGTTCGCGCGCGACCAGTGGGGCCGCCCGCTGCCCCGCGCCGCGGTCGAGTTGGAAGCCGGCACCAGGCACACGTTCGCGCTGCGGCCGTTTGAGGTGGCGATCCTCGAGGCGGTGTGAGCCGGCCCGGGCTGCGCGGGGAATTGCTGATCGCGGCGGCGGCCTGCTGCTGGGGCGCTTCGGCGGTGTTGGGCCGCGCCATGTTCACCGGCCGGGTGGCGCATCCGGTGAGCGCGCTGGCGCTGACCGAGATGCGCAACCTGCTTGCGGCCGCGCTGCTGCTGCCCGCGCTGGCGCTGCTGCGGCGGGGTGCGATCCGGCTGCCGTGGCGGCTGGCCTGGCGCGCCTTCGCGCTCGGGATCGCCGGCTTGGCGGCTTCGAACTATTTGTATTACCTGGCGATCGCCCGCACCAACGTCGCCACCGCGATCGTGGTGCAATACACCGCGCCCATCTGGGTGCTGGTCTACCTGGTGGCGCGGCGGGTGCAGCGCCCCACCCCGGCCCGCGTGGGCGCGGTGGCGCTGGCCCTCTTCGGCATCGCGCTGGTGCTCCAGCTGACCCAGCCGGGCGGCGCGCTGCGGCTCGACCGCATCGGCGTGGGCGGGGCGCTGCTCGCCGCTTTCGCCTTCGCCTACTACAACCTTGCCGGCGAACGCATCGTGCGCAGCGCCGATCCGGCCTTGGTGTCGCTCTATATGCTGTGCGGGGCCGCGGTGCTGTTCCTCCTCCTGCGGCCGCCCTGGCGCATCTGGCAGGCGCACTACGGGCCGCGGGAGTGGAGTTTCTTCCTGGCCTTCAGCCTGCTCGCGACGCTGATACCAACTCTGCTCTACATCGCCGGCTTGCGCTTCGTGGATGCCACGCGCGCGGTGGTGACCAGCTGCCTCGAGCCGGTTTCCGGCATCCTGCTGGCGGCGCTGGTCCTGGGTGAGCGCCTGGCTTGGCTGCAGATCGCCGGCGTGGCCTGCGTGATCGCCGCCATCCTGCTGGCGCAGAAGCGCGAGCGCCCGGCCTACAGCGACAAGCCCGGCTTGCAGGCCGGACTGGCGAGATAGCGCAGCAGCGCCGCCCGCACCGCTGCCGCGAACGGATCCGACGCCGCATCGGCGAGGTCCAGCGTGGTAATTACGATCTTGCCGCGTCCATGGCGCGCTTGCAGCACCGTCGCCCGCGCCTGGTGCACGAAGCCCAGAAAGAACCCGCCCAGCACATCGGCGCTGTCCGCCGCCGGCACGCCCGCGATCAGGTCGTTCGGCGTAATCGCGCTCGACGCCGGGCCCAGCATCGGCCCCAGCGCCGCCAGCGGGGCGAACGCGGGCCCACGGGTGTCGATCCAGTTGAAGTTCGAGATCCAGTCGCCGCCCAGGTTGCCCTTGCGTGCTTCAACCTGGAGGCCGCGCGGCAGCGCCATGGGCGCCGTCGCTTCGAGCAGCACCTCGCCGCCGTTCTCCGCCGCCTGCGCCGCCGCCGCCCAGGTGCGCGCCACCGTGACCCCGGAAGGGACCGGCGCCGCCGGCGCGATCACCGCCAGAGAGCGCGTGCGTGCGTCGAGCAGCGTGCCGTCCGCCGCGGTGAGCCGCATGCGCAGTTCCTGGCGGCCGGTGGCGCGGAGCGTGATGGGCGCCTGCGCCTCGGCGGCCTTGAGGACGGTACCGGAGGGCAACGCCGGCAGCCGCCACGTGCGCCCGTCCAACTCGAGCCGGGCGCCGCGGATCGCCGCCGGCGATTCGTTCGAGACGTAGAGCGCGATCCGCGCCGTCCCGCCCGGCGCGTAGTCGTGCCGGTCCGGCTTCGCCATCACGATCACGCTCTGCTGCAACGCCGCCAGCTTGGCGTGGAAGTTCTTCGGCTGCCGCCACATGGTCAGCAGTCCGTTGTTTTCCCAGTTCACGTCGGTGAATTCCGTGATGACGTAGCCCTGAATGCTCGCTTGCCGGCGGATGGATTCGATCTCATGCCGCAGCGCGTGCCACTCGTGTGTCTCGGTCGCCTGCGCCAGCGTCGCGTAGTTCCCGAACACCCGCGCCACGCCCGACGGGCGCATGCGCGCGCGCACCCCGGCCGGCCGCGTCAGATGCGCCGAGCCGCGCGTGAACCACCACGGCCGCTCGGCCGGCAATGGCGGCAGTCCCCAGTTGCCGAACTCGGAGACCACCAGCGGCGCCAGCCCGTTCTTGCCCTCGGGCTGCGCGTCGCCATATGGCGAGTACAGCCACTTCGGCCGCGCGGCGAACGCCTTCACCCACGCATCCCAGGCGGCGGCGTGGTCGGGCAGGGAATTGTAGTTGTGAAAATCGGCCAGATCGCTCTTGATGTGGAAGTTCGAGCAGCAGGCGCTGTTATCCACCACCAGCCGGTCAGGCAGCCGCCGCCGCGCCCACTCGCTCGTCGCCAGCAGCCACTTCCGGTCGGCCGCGCGCTTGAGGTTGGCGCCCCAACTTTCGTTGATGATGCTTTGCAGCACCAGCGCGGGGTGGTTCCAGTCGCGCGCGGTGGCTTCCTGCAGCGTCTCGCGGGTTCGGGCTTCCGACAGCGGCGTCAGCTTGTCCCAGTTGGGGATTTCATACCAGATCAGCACGCCGGCCTCATCCGCCGCATTCAGATAGCGCGGATCGGGTACCTTGATGTGCAGCCGCAGCAGGTTCAGCCCCAGCGCTTTGGCCAGGCGCATCTCGTGCAGTTCGTAGGCGGCGGAGGGCGGCGTGTAGACGCCCGCGGGATAAAAATCCTGGTCGAGCGCCCCGCGCAGGTAGAGCCGCTTGCCGTTGAGCAGAATCTCGCCGTTGCTGATCGCGATCGTGCGTAACCCGAAGTGCCCGCGCTTTACGTCGCCGTTGCTGAGCGCGACGCGGAACGAGTACAGGCGCGGATGCGCCGGCGACCAGTGTTCGGGCGCGCCGCTCAGCCGCAGCGGCAGCGTCTGCGCCGTCCGCCGCGCCAGCGGATAACTGTGCGTGGCGACGCTGCCGTCGGGCGCGGTGATGGTCAGCCGCGCGCGCGCCCCCGCCGGCAGCTTGCCGGGATGGGCCAGCTGCAGCGCGAAGCCGGCCAGCCGGCCGCCCGGCGTCAGCGCGTGCGCCCACTCCAGGTACGCCGCCGGCTTCGCCTCCAGCCGCACGCTCTGCCACATTCCGGTGGTCTGCACGTACCAGTTCTGCTTGCCGTGCGGGATCTGGGCATAGGCCGCCTTGCTTCTGGGGTCGTGCACCTTCACCAGCACGGTGTTCTCGCCCGGCCGCAGCGCGCGCGTGATGTCCAGGTCGAAGGGCGTATAGCCGCCTTCGTGCCCGCCCACGGGCGTGCCGTTCACCCACACCGTTGCGAGGTAGTCCACCGCGCCGAAGTGCAGCAGCAGGCGCTCTGTCGGCGCAAGCTTCGGGGCGGGGAACTGGCGCTGGAACCAGGCCGTGCCGGCAAAGTCGCGCAGATCGGGGAACTGCGCCTGGATGGACATCGGCACCACCGCCGGGCGCCAACCCGCGGCGGGCAGCGCGCTCGCGTGCAGCGCCCCGGCGGCGTCGGGCAGAAATTGCCAGGTTCCGTCCAGCGACTGCGTCCAGCCCGGCGGCGCCGCCGGGGTTTGCGAATCCGACCAGACCACGAGCAGCGCCACCGCCACCGCCAGTAACACCCAGCGCCAGAATTTCACTTGCGGGCCTCCAAAAACTGCTCGATGTGCCGTGCGATCATGTCGGTCTCCAGGTTGACCCGGCTGCCGGGCCGCAGAAAGCGCAGGTTGGTCGCGCGGTAGGTGTGGGGAATGATGGCGAACCCGAGGCGGCGCCGCCGGATGGCCGCGATCGTCAGGCTGATGCCTTCCACCGCGAGCGAGCCCTTGGGCGCCAGCCGGCGTCGCAGCGCCTCGGGCGCCTCCACCTGCATCCAGTAGCCGCTCTCGGCGCCCTCGCCGGCGGCTTCCAGCCCCGTCAACACGCCGGTGGCCTCGACGTGGCCCTGCAGCCAATGGCCGCTGATGGCGTCACCGGCGCGCAGCGGCGGCTCCAGGTTCACCCGCGCGCCGCGCGCCAGCCCGCCGAGGTTGGTCTTGGCCAGCGTCTCCGGCGTCAGGTCGGCGGCGAACAGCGTGCGCCCGGCTTGGCGGCGCTGCGAGAGAATCGTGAGGCAGCAGCCGTTGACGGCGATGCTGGCGCCTTGCCGCAGCCCGCGCAGCACCGCCGCCGGCGCCGCGACCTCGAGGCGCGCGCCCCCGCCGCGCGCCTCCAACGCCGCCACCTGTCCCACCGCCTGCACGATCCCGGTAAACATCTTCAGCCGGCCAGATAACCCTCCATCATGACATCGGGACCGACGGTCTCGCACGTCAGCGCCCCTTCCGGCAGGCGCGGCATCGTGCCGCCACCCGCCGCCAGCGGCAGCCCGGTGTCGCCCAGCAGTTTGGGCGCGACGAAAAGAATGAGTTTGTCCACCCAGCCGCCGGCCAGCATGGCGCCGTTCAGCCGCGGTCCGGCCTCCAGCAGCACCGAGGTGATCTCCAGCTCGCCCAGGCGGCGCAGCACCGCCTCCAGCGGCACCCCCTCCGCCTCCGCCGCCACCGCTTCCAGCCGGGCGCCGGCGTGCTCCAAGGCCTGGCGCCGGGCCTCGTCGGCGCAGGCGTGAAACACCAGCAGGTCCTTATGCCGGCGGGCGGAGGCGACCAGGCGGGCGCTGGGCGGCAGGCGCAGGTCGCGGTCCAGCACCACGCGCAGCAGGCGGCGCCGGCGCGGGCGCTGCGAACGGTCGGTAAGCAGGGGATCGTCGCTCAGCACCGTCCCGATGCCGCTGAGCAGGGCATCGGATTGGTGGCGCAGCGCCTGCACGCGCTCGCGCGCCGGCAGCGAGCTGATCCAACTGCGCTCCGCCGCGGCGCCATCCGCGGGCGGCGGCGCGGCGATGCGGCCGTCCAGGCTCATGGCGGCTTTGAGCGTTACGAACGGGATGCCGGTCCGGATCCATTTCGCGAAGGCCTCGTTCAGCCGGCGCGCCTCGCGTTCCAGGCAGCCGGTCTCGACCGCGATCCCGGCGGCCGCGAGTTCCTGGAAGCCCTGGCCGGCCACGCGCGGATTGGGATCCTGCATCGCGGCCACCACGCGCGCAATGCCGGCTTGGAGAATCGCCTGGGTGCAGGGCGGCGTGCGTCCGGTGTGGCAGCAGGGCTCGAGGTTGAGATACAGCGTGGCGCCGCGCGCCTGCTCGCCCGCCTCCGCCAGCGCCAGCACTTCCGCGTGGGCCTGGCGCTCATAGCGGTGGACGCCGCGGCCGGCGATGCGGCCGTCGCGCACCACGACCGCGCCCACGCGCGGGTTGGGCGAAGCCAGGCCCGTGCCTTCCTCCGCCAGGCGCAGGGCCTCGCGCATGAAGTCGAGGTCGTCGAGCCGGTACATGGTTCCTACGAATTGTAATGCTAGGATTGGGCTTGCCCGGCCCTACTCCCATGCCCGAGTTGCCCGCGCAGGACTACAACGCTCTGGTGGACGCCATTGTGGCGCGCCTCGCGCCCGCCGCCGCCGCGCCGGCGCCGGCCAACCTGGCCGCGGCGCTGGAGTCCACCCTGCTGGCCGCGGACGCGCCCCCCGCCGCCATGGAACAACTCTGCGCCGAGGCGGTGCGGTTGGGCTGCGCCGCGGTCTGCGTCAATCCGGTGCACATTGCGCGCGTCGTGGCCGCGTTGCGCGGCGGCCCGGTGCGCGCCGTGGCGGCGGTGAATTTCCCGCTGGGCGCAGGGCTGAGCCCGGCGGTGCTGCGCGAGGCGGAGGAGTGCCTCAAGCTCGGCGCCGACGATCTCGACCTGGTTGCCCCCCTCGCCGCGCTGCGGGCTGGCGACGATGCCGCGTTCCTGGCGGTCGTCGCGCCGGTGGCGGCCGCGGCGCACGCCTGCGGCGCGCAAGTGAAGGTGATCCTGGAGATGGCGCTGCTCACGCCGGCGGAGGTTGCGCGCGGCTGCGAGCTCGCGCTGGCCGTCGGCGCGGACTTCCTCAAAACCGGCACCGGCTTCGGCCTCCGCGGCGTGACTGTCGAGGATGTCGCCCTCCTGCGCGCCACGCTCGCCGGGCGCGCGCGCATCAAGGCCGCCGGCGGCATCCGCACCCGCGCCCAGGCCGGGGCGCTGCTGGCCGCGGGCGCGGCCCGGCTGGGCGCCAGCGCCGCCGCCGCGCTGTTGGCTTAGGCCGCCGCGCTGCGCTTGCGCCAGGCGCCGAGGCCGGCCAGGCCCAACATCCCGGTCAGCAGCAGCAGCGCGGGCGCGGGCTCGGGCACCGCGGCGATCGGCTCGACGTCGGAGATGTTCAGCACCGCCTGGTCGTTCACCTGAAACTGGTCGCCACTCAGGCCCTGAAAATTGAGCGTGTCCACTCCGTTGGCGAAGTAACTCACGTCTGCCAGCGAGAAGCCGTCGTTGCTGCCGTTGGTGTTGGCGAAGGTGACGGACAACGGCTGGAACGTCGGCGTGGTGGCGGAGATCTGAAACCCGACGAAGCCGCCGCTCGAAAACCCCGACAGCGATCCGTCCGGATTCAGGATCGAGAACGTGATCACCAACTGGCTGGGATAGTTCTCGAAGCTTCCCACCAGCTCCTGGTCGAACGGTGTCGTCTGGTCGAAGGAAAAGCCGGCGCCGCTGAGCGGCACCAGCATGGTGTTGAGAGCTACCGCCGCCGGGTTGGTCTGCGTCGCCGATGAGCAGGCGGCATTGTCATAGCACAGTAGGCTCACCGTGAAGTAGTCGCCCGAAAGCGTGTTGGCGCGCGCGGGCCGGGCCGCCCCGAGCAGGGCGGCGGCTACCGCGAGGGCGGCGGCCATGGACAGGCGTTGCGGTGTGGGCATCGTGTTTCGTCGTGGGGGAGGCGAAAGTTTCGGGTTCTGGCGCAAACCACAAAATCCTCCACCACTGTGCAATCCTACCGCCAACTTCGAGACCTCGAAATGCGCAAGTTACGGGCACAGGCCGCGGCTGGCAGGAAGCAATCTTCCCGGCATGCGCAAAACGATGCGCTCTTGCACAGCTTGGTTCCCGCGGCGTGGCTGCGGTATGCGCATTGCTGGCAGGGCCGCGACGCCCCACGGCCGGACGCCGGCACCACGGGAGCATGTCTAGCCACTCGCCCGTCCGAGGCGCCGGGAACCGTCGGCCGCGCGCCCGGCCGCGCTATGATAGGCAAAGCTCGCGAGCGGGAGTAGTTCAGCGGTAGAACGCCAGCTTCCCAAGCTGGATGTCGCGGGTTCGATCCCCGTCTCCCGCTCCACGCGCCCTACTGATACTGGATATAGCTCGGCCGCGGATGCAGCTTCAGGATCTGCTCCGGCGTCAGCAGATAGCTCCCCGGCCGGCGCACGTCGTTCTTGTAGAACAGCTTGAAGCCGGTGAACTGCACCGGCTCGCTTTCGATGAAGTCTTCGTAAGTCTTGATCTTTTCCGCCGGGTAGCCGAAACCGTCCATGTCCATCACGATCTGCACCTGCGGCAGCGGCCGGATGTCGCGGTAGTGGGTCACCATCGGCTGGGTGAAGCGGTGGACGACGAGGATCTTCGGGGGCAGGCCGTTGGCTTGCACGATGCGGGCGAGGTAGCGCGCGGCCCAGTTGATGTCGGTTGCGTCGAGCGTGCCGATCACCGTCCCCGGCCGCTTGCCGCCGTGCATGGCGAATTCCGGATCGAGCGCGAGCTCCACCTGGGGCAGCTTGAGGAACGTCGCCAGCAGCGGAACTTCGGTGCGCACGTTGCTCTGCCCGACTTGCACGTCGAGAAAGACCAGCGCGTGGATCTGCTGCGCCAACTGCAGCACCTTGTCCACCTGGCTGGCGGGCATGCGCATCGAGTACAGGCCGTCGCCTCCGGCCGACGCCTGCGCCGCCACCGCGATGTAGTCCAGCGCCGGCACCGCCTTGGTGGTTGGATCGGCCGCCTGCCACTGCGCCGTGGTGCGTTGCAGCATCGCCAGCATCTCCGGCGGCGGGTACTCGCCCAGCACGCCCATGTGGGTCGAGTAGAGGTTGCCGTAGTAGGCGACGATGCGGTCGAACGGGAGCAGGGCGCCGGCGTCAGGCAGTGGCGCCTTCGCCGGCCATAGGTCCTTGAGCGGGACGCCGTCGCTGGCGTGCGCGTAGCGGATCGCCTTGGTTTCCGTCTTGATCCTGTGCTTGCCTTTGCGCACCCAGTGCACTGTGGTCACGACCCGCGGCGGCGGCAGGTTGGCGATCTCCAGCAGCTTGTCGTCGTAGGCGACGACGTCCAGGGCGGGCGCCGGTTGGGCGGCCGGCGCCGGCGGCGGGACGACGCTCTGCCGCCGCGCGGTTCGGGCTGGCGTGGGGCGTCCGCGGCTCGAAGAATAGGCGAACTTGGCGCCGAGCGCCGCGCACACGCAAAACCCGAGCAGCGCCACCACCGTGCGAGAGCGGACCATGGCGACCATTTTACCGGCGGCCTGGCCTCGCTCGCTCAGGCGAGCGCGGGAAACGCGGCCCGGGCGGGGTGACTGGCT
>JAKAOE010000471.1 GCA_021823305.1 Acidobacteriota bacterium | reverse complement strand
TAGAACACCGGCGCCGCGGCGGCGAAACCATAGGCGCGCTGCCCGAGGTAGACCTGGTTGATGTAGCGATCCAGGATCTGTTCCTTGCTCAGGGTGTTCTCGATCTTGTAGGCGAGCAGGGTCTCGACCAGCTTGCGCAGCGGGGTCTTCTCCGGGGAAAGGTAGAAGTCCCGCGCGACCTGCATGGTGATGGTCGAGGCCCCCTGCACCGCGCCGCCGGCGCCGAAATCGGCCAGCGCGGCGCGCGCCACGCCGGCGAAATCGATCGCCCCATGCTCGAAGAAGCGCGCGTCCTCGGCCGCCAGCACGGCCTGCTTGAGCAGCAGCGGCACCTGGTCGTAATGGATCACCGCCCTGCGCTGCACGCCGAATTCGCCGATCAGGGTGCCGTTGGCGCTGTACACCCGCAGCGGCAGGTCGGGCCGGTAATCGGTGACGTCGCTGAGGCCGGGAAGCCGTGGCCACAGCACGACCACCGCCAGCGCCCCGAACAGCACGCCCGCCAGCCCGAGCAGGAACAGGCCCAGCAGCACCGAGGGCCAGCGCGGCGGGCGGGCTGCGCCACCACCGCCGGATCGGGACGGGCGTTTGCGCGGTGGGCTGGCGCCCCGCGACGGCTCGCCGCGCGCTGCACCGGCGCCGGCTTGGCTACGATCGGTCATCACAGCGGCGGATGATAGCCGCCGCCGCCCGCGCGCATCGGGCCTGGGCGTATCGCCGCGACACCGCGCCCGGGGGAAGCGCGCTCAGCGGTCGCGCTCGCCCGGCGCGTTGTAGTAGTAGCCGGGGGCCGCGGGCGGCGGGGCGTAGCGGGGCGCGGCGTACCCCGGAACCTGCGCCCCCTTGGTGTACATGCACTGCTTGTAGGCGACGTTGTAGGCCTGCTGCGCCGTCATCTGCTGGCCGTTGTAGCCGCCCGCGCCCCCCGCCGAGCCGGCCAGCAGGCCGACACCGGCGCCCACGCCGGCAGCATTGTGGTTGCCGCCGATCAGCGCTCCGGCCGCGGCGCCGATCAAGGCGCCGGCGGCTCCGGAAACGACTCCGGACTGCATCGCACTGCCGCCGTAGGCGGCACTTTGCTGCTGGGCGAAGGAGCGGCAGGTGGCGTCGATGGCCTGGAAACGCTCGAGGGGCATGCCCGGAGCCGGCATCACGGTCACCGTGGGCCCCATCGGCGCACTGGCGCAGCCGCCCAGCAGGACGGCGGCTGTCAGCATGGACGGGATCACTCGTTTGCGCAGGGTCATGGCATCGGTCAGCGAGGATGAGACGGTGGTACCTGGGCCTGGGGCTGTGCGGGAACCGGGGACCAGCCGCCAGGGCATTCGGAAACCTGCGGATAGTAGCCCGCCGGGTTCGAGCAGTAATACCAGAACGAGGGCGGCGGCGGCCCCAGCGGGCGCGGCGCGACCTCGACCGGGGGCGGCACGTACTGCACCAGGGGCGGGGCCGGCGCGACCACCACCGGCGGCGCCGCGTAATACCAGGGGCCGGGCCCCCAGCCGGGCCCCCACGGGCCATAATAGCCGCGGTAGTAGCCGCCGTAATAGGCCGGCGCGCCGATGCCGATGCCCACCGACCAGTGCACATCGGCGCTGGCCGGCGCGGCCAGCGCCAGGCTCAGCGCCACACCCAGCACCGCCGCCAGTGCGTGGCGCCGGGCGCGGCCGGGCGCCCGCGGGATGGATCGAAAGTTCATGGTCGAATGCTGTTCGTTTGCGCGCTGCGCAACGCGCGGCGGGGCGGATGCCGGCAGCCGCATCCCTTCAACGCGGCTGCCGGGCGTTTTGCCGACAGCCGCCCGCAGCGCCGCGTGGTGTGGCTGATTATCCACAGACTCGTTGCTGCTTTGTTGCCGCGGAGCTGCCCATGGGGTAGCCGAGGTCAACCTGGGACTAGGCTGTCGCGTTGCTTCCTCGCCGCGGCCCGCGCCGCGCACCCTTGCCGAACCCCCATGCGCCGTCAATTCCTGCGTAGCGCCGCCTGCCTGGCGTTGTCCCCCCTGCTCGCCCGCGGCGCCGCCGCCACCGCCGCCACCGATTCCGATGCCGACCGCGTGGTGGTGCTCGATTCGGCCGCTGCCAGCATTACCCTGATCGACCAGGCCAAGCGACAGGTGCTGCGCACCTTCGAGGTCGGCAAGGAACCGCACCACCTGATGGCCACCCCGGACAACCGCCTGCTCGTGGTGGCCAACGCGGTGGGCGACAGCCTGCTGTTCCTCGACCCTGCCAGCGGCGCTCCCGAGGGCTGGCGGCAGGGCGTGGAGGATCCGTACCAGATCGGATTCTCCCCGGACACGAACTGGTTCGTCGCCAACTGCCTGCGGCTGAACCGGGTCGACATCTACCGCTACTTCGGCGGACGCAACCTGAGCCTGGTCCACCGCATGCCCCTGGAGGCTCTGCCCAGCCACATGGCCTTCAGCGCCGACAGCCAGATGGTGTTCGTCAGCCTGCAGCAGACCGGCGAGGTGGCGGCGATCCACCTGCCCACGCAAAGC
>JAKAOE010000470.1 GCA_021823305.1 Acidobacteriota bacterium | reverse complement strand
GCGCCTCAAGCAGCTCAAAAAAGAAGTCCACGTCCTCTCCATGTCCGCCACCCCCATCCCGCGCACCCTCAACATGGCGCTCGCCGGCCTGCGCGATCTCTCCGTCATCGAAACTCCGCCCCGTGATCGCTTGGCCATCCAGACCGTCGTCGCCGAATGGAGCGAGGGCCTCATCGCCGCCGCCCTGCGCCAGGAGCTCGCCCGCGGCGGCCAGGTCTACTTCGTCCACAATCGCGTGGATTCGATCTGGGAGATCGCCGCCCTCCTCCAGAAGCTCGCCCCCGAAGCGCGCATCGCCGTCGGCCACGGCCAGATGCCCGAGGACGAGCTCGAGCGCGTCATGCTCCGCTTCGTCGAGCACCAGGCCGACATCCTGCTCTCCACCACCATCATCGAAAACGGCCTCGACATCCCGCTCGCCAACACCATCCTCATCAACCGCGCCGACCGCCTCGGCCTGAGCGAGCTCTACCAGTTGCGCGGCCGCGTCGGCCGCTCCAACCGCCGCGCCTACGCCTACCTCCTCGTTCCCGCCGAGGCCGAGTTGCCTCCGCTCGCGCGCAAGCGCCTCGCCGCCATGCGCGAGTTCAGCGACCTCGGCGCCGGCTTCAAGATCGCCGCCCTCGACCTCGAGTTGCGCGGCGCCGGCAACATGCTCGGCGGCGAGCAGAGCGGCAACCTCGACGCCGTCGGCTTCGACCTCTACGTGCAAATGCTCGAGCAGACTGTGCGCGAGCTCAAGGGCGAGTCCGTCCAGCCCGAGCTCGACGTCCAGATGCACCTCGGCCTCGACATCCGCATCCCGCCCGAGTACGTCCCCGAGGAGAACCAGCGTCTGCGCATGTACAAGCGCCTCGCGGCCGCCGAATCCGAGTCCGCCCGCGCCGACGTGGTGCGCGAGCTCCGCGACCGCTACGGCGCCCTCCCCGCCCCGGTCGAAAACCTCCTCGCCTACGCCGCCCTCAAGCCCCGCGCCCGCGCCTTGGGCCTGCAATCCCTCGAGCGCCGCCGCGACCAGCTCTGGCTCCGCTTCGCCCCCCAGGCCGTCGTCGCCCCCGCCCGCATCGCCGCCCTCGTCGCCCGCACCCGCGGCGCCCAGTTAGCCCCCGACGGCCTCTTGAAACTCCCCTTCCCCGTCAACGGCGCCGCCGCCGTCCTCGCCGAAACCACCCGCCTCCTCGAATCCCTCACGCCCGCCCCAACCCCGGCCTAACGCGGCAACCTGGAGACGTCCTGAGCGCCAGCGGGCGTTCGTTGTCGGGGGTCGAAGCTCGGCCACAGCCCGACCAACGCCGGGGCCCCCAGAACGCTCGCGCTCTGGGGTGGCAACGGGAGGGCGTCCCAAATCAGAGGTGGCCGTGCCACTTGAGCCTCGCGGATTACGGTGTCAACCTGCGCCGGACCGATCTGCGGCTTTTCCCCAAGAAAAGCCGCCCCCAGCCCGAGGCAATACGACGCTATATTCTGCGAGGCTCAATAAGGCGGCTCTGAGCAGGAATTTGTAACCCCTTGAGGTCGAGCGGGTTGGACACAGGGGGAGCGGTTTTCGTAAACTGCCGGGCGTGACCACCACGAACGACTGGACACGGATATTGGGCTGGCCGGGATATCGGGTCTATCGCAGCCAGATCGACGAGACCGGCAAGCGCCTGAAGCTGTGGGTACGGCGGCGGCGCAACTCGCGGGGACGGTAATGTTCGGGTTGCGGGCGGTGGGTGAAAGTGATCCACGAAGTGTACGAGCGCGAGGTACGCGATTTGCCGTGGGCAGAGTACCGGGTGACGGTGGTGGTGGAGTTGAATCGGCTGCGCTGTCCGGACTGTGGGGTAAGGTCCGCCTGGGCGTGGTCGAAGCGGTGAACGGCAACATCAAAACTCTCTTACGCCGCGGCCGCGGCTACTCCAACCTCCGTTACCTGCTGCTCAAGGCGCAGCGCATGGCCGCCACCCGCACCGAATTCGTCGTCCTCCGGAAAGCCGCCTGAAATGCGCCTCCTGTCAGATTCTCGTGCGGAGCCAATAAGGCTTCGCCCCTGCGTGACGAGCGGCTGATGTAGCGCGGCCGCGACAGAGCCCCGCGCCTCAACACGGATCGGATCAGAAATCCAAAGCAACCAGGTTGCGCCGAGGCCCACGATTAAGCGGAATACGAGTAGTGCCGAAATATTCCTTGACTTACGCCAGGGGGGAGGGGCATAGTGGCGATGTAAGCCACCCGCGCCGGAATTTTCGTGGAGGTGACAATGTTCCGCAGCACACTTGTCCGATCCCTTGGCGCAATCGTCTTATTCCTCTCCTTTTTCGTTGCGCCTCAGGCTCGCGCACAAACTTGGACCACAATTCCTATAAGCTTCTACCCTGGTACCATGGTGCTGATGACCGACGGCACCGTCCTCGTGCATTACGTCATTGAAGACCCGAGCGACAACCTGTGGCCATCGGGAATCTGGGAGCAGCTCACTCCGGACGAGTACGGCAACTACGCTGACGGCACTTGGTCGCAGTTGCCAAC
>JAKAOE010000469.1 GCA_021823305.1 Acidobacteriota bacterium | reverse complement strand
AGCATGGCGGCGGGGCAGAAGCCGGTGATGCCGGCCTGGAACAGGTTGAGCCCCACCAGCGCGGTGAGGACGTAGAACCACGGGCTCACCAGCCAGCCCAGCGCGAGACTGAGCAGCACCATGAAACCCGCGAAGCTGAGAACGGTCTTGTCCACATTCATGACAGCATGTCCCTTGCCCTGGAGCACTTTCCGATCCTGCTGGATCGGATGTCGTGCTCCATCATATTGATAACCTGAGCATCTTTATCCGATCAGATGACGCCATCTGATCGGATGACGCCCTGAACATCACGCCGCCGCCGCGAGGTGGCGGCGCGCGAAATCGACGATCGCCTGAGCGCTCATGGCCCCGGCGCTCTGGCCGATGACCCGACCGCCCCTGAGCAGGAACAGCGCCGGGATGCCGCGCACGCCGAGACGGGCGGAGATCTCCGGCGCCTCGTCGGCATTGAGCTTGAGCAGCCGGACCTCCGGTTCGAGGATGGTGGCCGCCTGCTCGAATTGCGGCGCCATCATCCGGCACGGTCCGCACCAGGGCGCCCAGACATCGAGCAGGAGGGGAATCCCGTCCCGCTCGGCGTGGCGCTCGAAGCCGGCCTGGTCGACCTCGACGGGATGGCCGTCGAACAGCTTGCGGTGGCAGGCGCCGCATTGCGCGGCCTGCGCCGGGCGCGCCGGCGGGATGCGGTTCACCGCGCCGCAATGCGGACAGACGAGATGGGTTGCGTCAGCCATGGCCCGCGCCTTTCGCCGGCTTGCGGTCGTTGTGGTGAATCTTCGTGATGTTGAGCTGCTTCATCAGGAAGCGCTCGTAGAAGGGCTCGCTCTCGCCGGCGCGGATCTTGCGGAGGAAATACTTCTCGAAGGCGACTTTCGCGAGATGCACCCAGGCGCCGGTCGAGGCCCAGTTGACGTCGCGCGGCGGGATCTGCGGCTGGGCGACGAAGGCCACGCCGCCATCGCCGAAATCGGCAAGGCAGACGGCGTTCCACGTCGCCCGCGCGTGCGGCGCCTCGCCGCGCAGCAGCGCGCCGATATTGTGGGCGGTGGCGGTGACCATCGATTCGATCATGAAACCTGTCTTCGGCACACCGACCGGCACCGGCGTCTTGCCCACCGGCGGGATCGCGACGCAGACGCCGACGCTGAAGACGTTCGGATAGGTCGGGTTGCGCTGGTGCTCGTCGATCAGCACGAAGCCGCGCGGATTGACCAGCCCCTCGATGCCGCGCAGCGCCGGCACGCCGCGAAAGGCGGGCAGGAACATGGTGAAGCGGCTGGGCAGCTCGTGGGTTGCGATCGTCTGGCCGTCCGCGCCGACTTCCTCGGCCACCACCTTTTCGGCATCCACCGCGGCAATCTTCGCGTTGGTGATCCATTTGATGTGGCGGTGGCGCAACTCGCTCTCCATCAGCGACTTGGTGTCGCCCACGCCATCGAGCCCGAGGTGGCCGATATAGGGTTCGGAGGTGACGAAGGTCATCGGCACCTTGCTGCGCAGGCGGCGCTTGCGCAGTTCGCGATCGAGGATGAAGGCGAATTCGTAGGCCGGGCCGAAGCAGGACGCGCCCTGCACCGCGCCGACGACGACCGGCCCCGGATTGGCGCAGAAGCGCTCGAACGCCTCGAAAGCGGCGGCGGCGTGGTCGGTCTGGCAGATCGAGACGGTGTTCTGCCCGGGGCCGCAGCCGGGAATCTCGTCGAAGGCGAGTTCGGGGCCGGTGGCGATGATGAGATAATCGTAGGGAATGCTCTCGCCGCCATTGAGCTCGACGCGGTTTTCGGCCGGATGCACGCGGGCGGCACCCTCGGTGCGGAAGGTGATGTTCTTGCGGCGCGTCACCTTGTCGAGCGAGACCTCGATGTCGGCGCGCTCGCGCCAGCCGACGGCGACCCAGGGGTTGGACGGGGTGAACTGGAACGTGTTCCGCTCGCCGATCAGCGTGATCCTGTCTTCCGGCCGGATCTGTCCCGCGGTTTCGAACGCGGCGAGCGTGCCGCCAAGCCCCGCCCCAAGGACCACAATCTCTGCCATGCTTTCCTGCCTTTCCGAGCGCTCCGGCGAAGGCGGCGCTCCGCCGCGCCCGGAGGGATGTTAATTGGTTTGCGGCGACGCCGGCTTGACCTGGATCAACGCCCGCGCCGGCAGCCGGGAGAAAACTGCGAAAGCGCGGTGCGGCCGGTCGATCCGGCGCCGCCACGTTTGACAATATATGCATATATTCGTATATACGCAAGTATGAAACTGGATATCGACGCGATGAACCTGGCGGCCGACGAGGCCAGCGATCTGCTGAAGTCGCTGGCCAACCGGCACCGCCTGCTCATTCTCTGCCAGCTGCTCGACGGCGAGCGATCGGTGGGCGAGTTGGTCGCGTTCCTGCATATCCGCGACAGCGCGGTCTCCCAGCACCTCGCGCTGCTGCGCAAGGACGGGCTGGTGACCGCCCGGCGCGAAGGGCAGAGCATCCGGTATTCGATCGCCAGCGCGCCGGCCCGCACGGTGATTTCG
>JAKAOE010000468.1 GCA_021823305.1 Acidobacteriota bacterium | reverse complement strand
CGCCCGCGCCGTCGGGTCCGCCAACGCCACCCGCGCCCCCGCCGCGATCCCCCGCACCGCCGCCTCGTCGGCGTCACGCGCCACCACCGTCACCGCCGTGCGCCGGTAGCGGCCGTCCGCATACACGTACACCACCGGCTTGCCCCCCAGCGTGAAGATCGCCCGCTCCGGAACGATGATCGCCCGCAGCAGCTTGCGCGTCACCACGTCCAGGTTCCCGGTCATGCCCGGCCGCAGCCGCGGGTTCGGATGGTCCAGCCCCGCCACCACGGCAAATACCTCCGGCGGCGGATAGGTCGAACCGAAGTCCGGCGCCGCCAGCGCCGCGATACTCCGGATCGTGCCCGTCAGCGTCAGCTCCGGCAGCGCGTCCGGATGCATCCGCACCACGTCGCCGGCCGCGATCTCGCCCCGCTGCACCTCGCTCACCCCCGCCGTCAGCCGCAGCGTGCTCAGGTCGGGAATCTCCGCCAGCGTCGCCTTCGGCCACACGCTGTCACCCACCTTGAACGGCTGCGCGTTCAGCCAGCCCTGGGAATAGTTGGTGAGGTAGTTCACCATCCCGCCCAGCGGCGCGTCCACCTGCATCTGCCGCAGCTGCCGCCGGATCAGATCCAGATCGGCCTGCGCCTTGTCCCGCAGCCGCCGCGCGCTCGCGATCTTGGCGGCGTTGGAGGCGCGGTGCGCGGCGATCGTGGCCTCTTCCACCTTCAGCTTCTCCTCCGCCATGCCCAGCGCCAGCCGGCTCTCGGCGCCGTCAATCGGGCTCAGGATCGCCGCCTTGTCGGCGTCCAGCCGCGCCGAGGCCACCGCGTTCCGGTCGGTGGCCCGATCGAGCCCGTCCTGCTGCCCGGCGATCCGCGCTGTCGCTTCCGCCTGCTGCAGCGCCGCCGCCGCCTGCCGCAGCGCCGCCGTCTTGGTCGCCAGGTTCTGGCGCGCGGTTGAGGAGTCGAAGCGCGCCACCGGCGCGCCCGCCTTCACGATCGCGCCGCGCGGCGCCAGCCAGGTGATCTGCAGTCCGGTGATGTTCGGCGCCCTCACTACCGCCGAGCGCGCCGCCTCCACTTTGCCGCGCACCTGCACCGTCACCAGGAACTCGCCCCGCCGCGCGTTCGCCATCGGCTCCGCCGCCTGCGCCCCGCGCCCCCGCGCCCAACTCACCCCCCACGCCGCCGCCGCCGCCACCGCCAGCCCGGCTCCGAGTTGCGCGCCTCGCCGCCAGCCCGCGCTCATTGCCCTGGCCTCACCGCCGCCGCCACCTGCACCTCCTCGCCCGCCCGCAGCCCGCTCAGGACCCCCACCGCCTGCGCGTTGAAGTTGCCCAGTTGCACGTTCACCCGGCGCCACGCCCCGCCCCCGCTCCGCACCATCACGTAGGGCTGCGCGCCGTCGAACCGCAGCGCCCGCCGCGGAATCAACCGCTCCGGCCGCGCGTTGGTCACGCGCAAGTCAATCGCGCCCGAGAGGTCGGGAAACAGCCGCGGGTCGCTCCCATCCACGTGAAACAGCGCCGTGAACGTCCGCGTCGGCACCCCCAGCCCGCCCGCCACCGCCAGTGGGCTCACCGCCATGAAGTGCACCGGCAGCACCAGCCCCGGATACGCGTCCAGCCGCAGCGTGCCCCGCAGCCCCGGCGTCAGCGTCGCCCCGTCCGCCTGGTTCACCTGCGCCGTCACCTCCATGTCGCTGCGGTTGAAGATCCGCAGCAGCGCCTCGCCGCTGTACAGGTTGTCGCCCGGCTGCGCCGGCCCCTCGCTGTTGGCGCGGAACACCGGCAGCAGCCCCACCATCCCCGCCAGCGGCGCCCGCAGCGTCAGCGTCTCCACCGCCGCCTGCGCCCGCTCCATCTCCACCTGCTGCTGGTCGCGCTTCAACTCCAGAATGCGCAGCGCCGCCGCGTCCGCTTGCGCGTTGTCGGCGTTCTCCCGCCTCAGGTCGGCGATGTGCGTGCGCGCGTCGGCCACGTTCAACTCGTCCGTCTGCGCCGCGATCGCGCTCAGAATCGGCGCCTTCTTCAACTCCAGCTGCGCCTTGCCCAGATTCGCCTGCGCTTGCTTCAGGTCGCTCGCCCGCTGCGCCGCGTTGGCCGCATTCTGCGCCCGCGTATCCGCCACTTGGTGGACCAGGTCGTCATATTGCGCCTTGGCGTCGAGCGCTTTCTGCACCTCCGCGGTAGCGTCGAATTGCGCCAGCACCTAGCCTTTCGTCACCTTCGTCCCGTTGGGCACGATACCGATCAGCACGTGCTGATAACTCTGCCCCGGAACCTGCGGAATGCGCAGCGTGAAGGCGTGGGTCGCCACCGTCGTGCCGCCGATGCGCACCGTGCGCGTAACCCGTCCCCGCGTCACCGTCGCCACGCGCAACGTTGCCGCGGAAGCACTTACCCCGGCGTGGGACCCAGCGCACCCCACCGCTAACGCCGCCAGCAGCAGCGCCGCGCCACACCACACGCACGCCTGGCCCCGCGCCATGCTTCTCCGCCCATAAGACGAAGAACCGGCCGGGCAGTTATCCGTTACAA
>JAKAOE010000467.1 GCA_021823305.1 Acidobacteriota bacterium | reverse complement strand
GCTGAGGCGATTAGTCTTGGCGCCACTCACCAGCTCCTCCAGGATACGGATCGCATCCTGCAGCCGTGCCTGCTCACGTTTCAGTTCCGCCAAAGACTTTTGCAATTGAGTCGTATTGGCAATCATCGCTGACCTTCCTGTCACTTCCACGTCGTTAGACGAAGGGCCGGGGGCCAAAGTTGACACGCAATTCTCGCACACTTCCCCGGCAGCGCCAATTAGGAATCAGTGCTTAATGATAGGCGGCCCTGCCGCTTTGGGCAACTCCGCGGCGGCCGGCGGCAGCCCGCCGGGGACCCGCACCCCCTGCTCAATCTGGGACTTGATGATCGCCCGCAGCCGCGCCTGGACCATCTTGAAATCCGACGTGGTGATGACATACGCCGGCCGCAGCGGCAGGATGGTGGCGATCTCTCTCTCAGTGACGGCGATGCGCTGTGAGGTCTCCGGGTGACTAGCAAAGAAGCGCGCCACCAGCCCCGGACGCTGCTGCTGCTCAGCCTCCAAAATCTCGAACATCTGGGGCAGGCCCTGGGGATCGTAGCCCGCCTTCCACAGATACTGGGTGCCGAGCCAATCCGCCTCCTCTTCGTCGCCCCGGCTGAAATGTTCATATTCGGCCGGGATGGCGATGTTGGCGGCCTCCTCCGCGCCCAGGCCGCCAAACCCCGGCCCCGCCGCGATGATCGCCGGGATGGCGAGCAGTTGCATCAACTCGGCTTTGGTAGCGTTCTTGGTGCCGTGGCGGGCGGCGACGTGGGCGATCTCATGCGCCATCGCCCCGGCCATCTGGTCCTCGTCGTGCGCCGCCAGAATGAGGCCGCTGTTGACGAAGAAGAACCCGCCCGGCAGGGCGAAGGCGTTCACCGTGTCGTCCTGCAGCACGTGCACCGTGAAGGGCACCTTGGCGTCGGAGTTGCGCACCAGATTCTGGGCGACGCGGTTGATGTACTCGTTCACCACCGGATCGGTGATCACCCGGCTGTTCTTCAGGACCTGGGCGGCCATTTGCTGGCCGAGCGCGATCTCCTTCTTCTGGCTGTAGAAATCCAGGCCCTTGCCCACGTCGCGGTGGCCGATCAGGGCGACGTTGTCCAGCGCCTTCAGCTTCTTGGCGGTCTTGGCGTTGGCCACCGGCACGCCCAGCACCGTCGCATTCGGGTCAGGCTTGGACTTGGAGCTCGGGCTGGAGGAACTCGACTGCGCGGCCAGCGGCGCCGCCAGAACGGCGGCCAGCAGCCCGATCAGCCAGCCGGAACCACGCTTCGAGGAGGATGCAAACACGTGCCACCTTCCTTGGTAGACGCCCCAATCCCCCGGCCCGTTACATCAGCGCCGGTTCACAAGCGGGGGCCTCACTTGCCGATGCAAAAGGTCGAGAAGATTATCCCCAGTATATCCTCAACCGTGGTCTGCCCGGTGATGGCGTCGAGCGCATGCAGGGCGTCGTAAAGGTCCACCAGCAGCGCCTCGTGCGGCGCGCGGCCGGCGGCGGCGGCGGCGCGGCCGAGGTGGTCGAGCGCCAGCGCGATCTGGCGGGCGTGGCGCAGGTTGGTGATGGCGTCCGAGTCGGCGCCGGCCGGCGGCAGGGCGGCCTCGCGCACCGCGCGGCGCAGCGCATCGAGGCCGGCGCCGGTGCGGGCGGAGACCGCCAGCGCCGCGGGCGCCAGGCTCCACTCCGGCGCGGCCCAGGCCGGCGAGGCCGGCAGGTCGCTCTTGTTGCGCACCGCCAGCGCGCGCGGCAGCGTGCGCAGCCGCTCCAGCAGCGCGCGGTCGTCGGGGCCGGGCGGCTGCGAGGCGTCGAAGACGGCCAGCACGAAGTCGGCGTCGGCGGCCGCCTGCCAGGAACGCTCGATCCCCAGGCGCTCGGCCTCGCCCGCCGGCGGACGGATGCCGGCGGTGTCGCGCAGCCGCACCGCCAGCCCCTCCCAGTCGAGGCTGTCCTCGATCAGGTCGCGCGTGGTGCCGGGCTCGGCGGTGACGATGGCGCGCTCGCGCTCCAGCAGCCGGTTGAAGAGGCTCGATTTGCCCACGTTGGGCCGCCCGACGAGCGCCACCGCCAGGCCTTCGCGCAGCGCCCGCGCGCGGGTGAAGCCGGCGGCCAGCGCCTCGAGCGCGGCGCGCACGGCGGCGATCTCGGCGCTCAGGACTTCGTCGGCGATCACGCCCACGTCGTCGTCGGCGAAGTCAATGCCGGCCTCGAGGCGGGCGATCAGTTGGGTCAGCCGATCGTGGGCGGGACGCAGCAGGCGGGCGACCGAGCCGCCCATCTGGCGCGCGGCCGAGCGCGCCTGGTGCAGCGTGTGCGCGGCGATCAGATCGGCGATGGCCTCGGCCTGGGCGAGGTCGAGACGGCCGTTGAGGAAGGCACGCCGGGTGAACTCGCCCGGATCGGCCAGCCGCGCCCCGGCCGCGAGCGCGGCCTCGAGCAGCGCCTGCAGCAGCACCGGCGAGCCGTGCGCGGAAATCTCCACCACGTCCTCGCCCGTGGCCGAACCCGGGCCTGGGAACGACGTCGCCACTACCTG
>JAKAOE010000466.1 GCA_021823305.1 Acidobacteriota bacterium | reverse complement strand
GCTCCGCGGCCCGCCGCGCCCGTTCCAAGCTCCCGAACTCCAGGCGCGCGCGCCGCCAGGCCCGGCCCTCCGGCACGCCCTGGCGGATGAGGCCTTCGGCGCGCTCCTCGACGTGGCCGCGCAGCTCGGCCTCCATCTCGCTTTCCACCCGCGGCCGCCGCAGCAGGCCTTCGGCCCAGGATCGGACACGGCCTCCCAGTCTCATACTTCACCCGGCGCGGCGTTCATGATCCCCGCGATCGCCTCCGCCATCGAGCGCCAGCGGTGCGCTTCGTCCTGCAGCCGCCGCTTCCCGGCCGGCGTCAGCCGGTAATATTTGGCCTTGCGCCTGTTCTCCGACTCGCCCCATGCGCTCGCGATCCAACCCTGGTGCTCCAGCCGGTAGAGCGCGGGGTAGAGCGAACCTTGCTGGATCAGCAGCCGCTCCCGCGAAAGCTGCTCGATGCGCAGCAGGATCCCGTAACCGTGCAGCGGCCCGAGCGAGACCGCTTTCAGAATCAGCATGTCGAGCGTGCCTTGCAGCACCTCCAGCCGGTGGTCCATCCTCACGCCTCCTAGACACCCTAGGAGTACACCGGCGTCTCCTGGTTTGTCAAGGAGAACGGAAGCCGGCGCGCTCGAAATTGCATTCCGTCCCGAGGTGGCGCTAAATAGAAGGCGCTGTTGCGAGGCTCCGACATGAAGATCCGCGTCCTGTTCCTGTTCCTGGCGGCGGCGGGCGCCGCCCTGCTCACCGCCTGTTCCCAAGCGCCGGCCCGCGCCACCGGCTACAGCGCCACCGACATCGCGCGCTGGAAGCAGGAGGCCGCCGCCGTCACCATCACCCGCGACGACTGGGGCATCGCGCACGTGCGCGCCGCCACCGACGCCGAGGCGGTGTTCGGGATGGAGTATACGCAGGCGGAAGACGACTTCCACCGCGTCGAGGTCAACTACCTCACCTCGCTGGGCGAAATGGCCGAGGCCTACGGGCCGTCCTGGATCTGGAGCGACCTGCGGGCACGGTTCTACGTCAACCCCACCATCCTGAAGGCCGACTACGCGCGCAGCCCGGCCTGGCTGCAGCAGCTCATGAACGCCTTCGCCGACGGCCTCAACTATTACCTCTACACCCATCCCCAGGTGCACCCAATGGTGATCCATCACTTCAAGCCCTGGATGGCGCTGGCCTTCACCGAAGGCTCGATCGGCGGCGACATCGAGCGCGCCAACCTGCGCAACATCCAGGCGTTCTACGGCAAGCAGCCGGGCGGGGTGGACCCCGCCCCGCCGGCGCCGGAGGCGGCCAACTACCTGCCGCCGGTGCCGGGCGGTTCGAACGGCATCGCCATCGGGCCGAAGAACACCGCCGATCACCACGCCTACCTGATGATCAACCCGCACACCTCGTTTTATTTCCGCTCCGAGCTGCAGATGACGAGCGACCAGGGGCTCGACGCCTATGGCGCGGTGACCTGGGGCCAGTTCTTCATCTACCAGGGATGGAACCGGCGCGTGGGTTGGATGCATACCTCGAGCGGCGTGGACAACATTGACTTCTACCTGGAAAAAATCACGCCCAAGGGCAGCGGCTACCAGTACGAATACGGCGGCAAGGAGCACCCGGTGCGGCAGGCGCCGGTGACGATCCGCTACAAGACGGCGCAGGGGATGGCGAGCCGGACGTTTACCGCCTACTGGACCATCCACGGGCCGGTGATCGGCAAGGTGGACGGCCACTGGGAGACGTTCCAGATCATGCACCGCCCGGTGCGCGCGCTGGAACAGGACTTCCTGCGCACCAAGGCGCAGAACTACGCGCAGTTCAAGAAGACGATGCAGTTGCACACCAACTCGTCGAACAACACCATCTACGCCGACGCCGACGGCAACATCGCCTACTGGCACTCCGACTTCATCCCGCGCCGCGACCCCAAGTTCGACTACACCAAGCCGGTGGACGGCAGCAACCCGGCGACCAACTGGCACGGGCTGCTGACGCTGGCGCAGACGCCGCACCTCAAGGATCCGGAGGTGGGCTGGCTCTACAACTCGAACAACTGGCCGTGGTCGGCGGCCGGGCCGGACAGCCCCAAGCGCGCCGACTTCCCGGTCTATGTGGACCGCGGCCGCTTTGAATCCATGCGCGGGGTGCACGCGCTGCGGGTGCTGACCGGCATTCACGACCTGACGCTCAACGGGCTGATCCACAACGTGGACTTCGACAGCTACCAGCCCTGGTTCACGCACACCATCCCGGCGCTGGTGAAGGCCTGGGACCACGACCCCGCCAGCGATCCGCTGAAGGCCAAGCTGCGCGCGCCGATCGCGATGCTGCGCACCTGGAACCTGCGCTGGGGCGCGGACTCGATCCCGACCTCGGTGGCGGTGTACTGGGGCGGGCAGATGCTGCGCGTCACCGGCCGGCAGGCGCACCGCGAGGGCGAAGACGACAGCTCCTACGTCGCCGCCAAGGCAACGCCGAAGCAGCTGCTGGACGCGCTGGCGGTGGCGATCGACAAACTCGACCGCGACTTCGGCACCTGGCGCACGCCC
>JAKAOE010000465.1 GCA_021823305.1 Acidobacteriota bacterium | reverse complement strand
ATGCAGGCGAGCAGATCGCGCACGTCGTAGGGCTGCTGGGGGTTTTCCGGGTAGAGGCGGTCGAGGTCGGCGGCGGGACGGGCGGGCTCGGCGGCGGCGATGCGATCGAAGGGCGAGGCCGGCGGCGGTCCGAGGCGGCTGAAGAGCGAGCGGATGCGCGCCAGGCAGGCAGGATCGTCGGGCTCGCGGAAGTCCACCGTGCCGCTGACGGCGGTGTGCAGCTTGGCGCCGCCGAGGTCTTCGCTCGAAACTTTCTGGCCGATGGCGGCCTGCACCAGCGCCGGACCGGCGAGATAGAGGCCGCTGCCCTCGGTCATGAGGATGGTGTCGCACATCACCGGCAAATAGGCGCCGCCGGCGACGCAACTGCCCATGATGGCGGTGATCTGCGGAATCCCCTGGGCGGAGGCGACGGCGTTGTGGCGGAAGACGCGGCCGAAGTCGTCGATATCGGGAAACACTTCGTCCTGGAGCGGCAAGAAGACGCCGGCGGAGTCCACCAGGTAGACCAGCGGCAGGCGGTTCTCCAGCGCGATCGTCTGGCAGCGCAGCACCTTCTTGGCGGTCATGGGGAAGAAGGCGCCGGCCTTGACCGTGGCGTCGTTGGCGATGACCATCGCCCAGCGGCCCTGGATCTTGCCCAGGCCGCAGACCACCCCGGCGGCGGGCGCGCCGCCCCACTCGGCGTACATTTCCCAGGCGGCGAAGAGGCCGATCTCGAACCAGGGCGAGCCGGAATCGAGCAGGCGCTCGAGACGCTCGCGCACCGCGAGGCGGCCCTTGGCATGCTGCCGGGCGATGGCGGCGGCGCCGCCGCCCTGGCGCAGCCCGGCTTCGTCGTCGCGCAGGCGCTGCACCGGGGCGGAGTGGGGGGCCATGCTCGGGCGGGTTACTGCGCGTTCATGGCGGCCAGGAAGTCGGCGTTGGTCTTGGCCTTCAGCAGGCGGTCGCGCAGCAGTTCCATGGATTCGGTGACGGAAAGCGGGTTGAGCACCTTGCGCAGCACCCAGACGCGGTTGAGGTCCTCGCGCGGAATGAGCAGCTCCTCCTTGCGCGTGCCGGAGCGCTGGATGTCGATCGCGGGAAAGACGCGCTTATCCACCAGCTTGCGGTCGAGGATGATCTCCATGTTGCCGGTGCCCTTGAACTCCTCGAAGATCACCTCGTCCATGCGGCTGCCGGTGTCGATCAGCGCGGTGGCGATGATGGTGAGCGAGCCGCCCTCCTCGATGTTGCGCGCCGCGCCGAAGAAGCGCTTGGGGCGCTGCAGGGCGTTGGAATCCACGCCGCCCGACAGGATCTTGCCGCTGGGCGGCACCACGGTGTTGTAGGCGCGCGCCAGGCGGGTGATCGAGTCGAGCAGGATGACGACGTCGCGTTTGTGCTCGACCAGGCGTTTGGCCTTCTCGATCACCATCTCCGCCACCTGCACGTGGCGGCTGGCGGGCTCATCGAAGGTCGAGCTGATCACCTCGCCCTTGACCGTGCGCTGCATGTCGGTCACTTCCTCCGGGCGCTCGTCGATCAGCAGCACCATCAACACGATCTCGGGGTGGTTGGCGGTGATGGAGTTGGCGATCGCCTGCAGCAGCATGGTCTTGCCGGTGCGCGGCGGCGCCACGATCAGCCCGCGCTGCCCCTTGCCGATCGGGGTGCAAAGGTCCATGATGCGGCCGGAGACGTTCTCGCGGATGGTCTCCAGCTTGATCCGCTCGGCGGGGTAGAGCGGGGTGAGGTTGTCGAAGAGGATCTTGTTGCGGGCCTCTTCCGGCGCCTCGAAGTTGATCGCCTCGATCTTGACCAGGGCGAAGTACTTTTCGCCCTCGTGCGGCGGCCGCACCTGCCCCGAGCAGGTATCGCCGGTGCGCAGGTCGAAGCGGCGGATCTGGGAGGGGGAGACATAGATGTCGTCCGGGCCGGGCAGGTAGTTGTAGTCGGGCGAGCGCAGGAAGCCGTAGCCGTCGGGCAGGATCTCCAGCACGCCCTCGGCGAAGATATGGCCCTCCTTCTCGCTTTGGGCCTGCAGAATCTTGAAGATCAGGTCCTGCTTGCGCATGCCGCTGGCGCCGGGAAGCTCCAGGGTGCGGGCGATGCGGGCAAGTTCGGTGATGTTTTTTTCTTTCAGTTCGGCGATGGTCATGCGGATGGGCTGATCGCGGAGAGTGAGAACGCGGGAGAAGGCGAAACTCGCCTCATGGCAGGGTCGAACCGGGCAGAAACAAGCGGAAAACGGCACCGGCGGCTGCCGGTGTCCGTAGGAAGCTTCATCATAGCATTGGCCAGTCCGCAGGTCAACGGCGGCAACGGGCAAATTGCGCGGCGAGCGTGAATTAGGGACAATCGGCGGCATGTGGCGCCGCCTGGCCCTCCTGTTGATCCTGACCTCCGCCCTGGCCGCGGCGGCAGGGGCCCAGAGCGCCGTGGACATCAAGCCGTCCCCGCAGCAGCTCGCGTGGCAGGACCTGGAGTTCGGGGTCATTATCCACTTCGGGCTGAACACGTTCCTCAATCAGGAGGTGGGCGACGGCACGGCGTCACCGTC
>JAKAOE010000012.1 GCA_021823305.1 Acidobacteriota bacterium | reverse complement strand
CCAGCCAGGCCGCCACGTCGTCCTGCAGCTCGAACTCCGCGCCCGCCGCCAGCGCAAAATCACGGTGGCCGGCCCACTCGATGCCGCCGTCGAGCGTGCGCACCAGTTGCGCCGTAATCCGCACCGCGCCCTCGAGCCTCTGCCAGCAGCCCTGTAACAGCCAATCCACCGCCGGCGTCAGTTGGGCGCTGCTCGCCCGCACCCGCAGCCCCGGCAGCGCCGCCAGCGCCTCCACCGCCGCCGGCCTCAACGCCGCGCTCAGCGCCGCGGTTTGGGCTCGCCCGCTTTCCTGCTGCGCCCCCAGCGCCTGGAACGGCGCTACCGCCAGCCACAGCGGCGCGGCCATGGTTTCGGCTTGCGGGAACTCCCGCCGCACCGGCGCCACGAACTGGTAGCCCCGGCCCGGCACGGTCGCGATCATGCGTTCGGCGCCGCCCAGCGCCCGCCGCAGCAGGCAGAGATTGACCGTCAGGTTCGAGTCCTGCACGCTTACCCCGCCCCAGACGCTGCGCATCAGCTCGTCCCGCCCGACCACCCGCCCGGGCGCCTGCAGCAGCGCCAACAATAGGTCGAGCGCCCGCGGAGTCAGCGCCACCGGCTCGCCGTTGCGCCACAGCCGGCGCTCGGCCGAACACAGCCGGAACTCGCCGAAGCAATATCGTGCGGCGACTTGCTGCGGTTGGCTTGGCTCCCACATGCTCTGCGCGGGTGCAGCCAGACTGTCAACCATTGTGTGAGCCATGGTTGCTCTCCTCCACACATGGAACTGGACAATTTATACAATATATTACGGTTGCGTTTCAGAATCAAAGAGTGAAGCTACGCCTGCCGGTGAAAACCGGTTCACGCCCGCAGCGGTTACCGCCTCAGGCGTCTTCGCCGCGCAGCCGGGTGAGCGCCGCCCGCAGTTCCGCCACTTCAGCCTCCAGTCGGGTCAGGCGTACCTCCAGCGTCTGACGCGGCGCTGCGGCCGGGGCAGCCGGCTCCGCGCCCGCCTCCGGCACGCCTGCCATCAGGTGGGAGTAACGGACTTCGCGGGCGCCGGGTGCGCGCGGCAGCGCCATGACCAACGGCGGGTCGACCTGGGCCAATTGACGCAGCACCACCTCCACCTCTTCCAAATCGCCAAAGCTGTACAGACGCTCGCCCCGCCCGCGCAACTCGCCCGGGGTTTGGGCTCCCCGCAGCAGCAGCACGCACAGGATCGCGGCCTGCCCGCGGGTCAGGTTGAGCGCCTCTTGCAACTGGTGGTGGAACTTGGGCACGCGCCCTTCGTGCGAGACCGCGGCCAGGCCCTTGTCCTGCAGATTGCGCAGCGCCAGCCGCACCTCGTCTTCGTCCAGCTCCATCACCGGGTCGCGGCTGCTGGTCTGGTTGCAGGCGGCGCGCAATGCCGCCAGTGAAAGCGGATAGTACTCCGGCGTGAGGATCTCTTTCTCCAGCAGCGCGCCCAGCACACGCGCTTGCTGCGGGTTCAGGTTCCAGCCGGGCTCCATGCTCGCGTTCCCGGTTCGCGTTCGCTGCCTACGCCTTCGCCGGCACGGCCCGGCGGGCTGACTCGCGGTACCAGTCCACGGTCAGGGCCAGCCCCTGCTCGAAGCTGACGTGCGGGTGGTAGCCCAGCAGGGTCTGGGCGCGCGCGATGTCCGCCAGCGAGTGCTTGACGTCGCCGGTGCGCGGCGGCCCATAGCGCACCTCGCCGCTGTACCCCAGCAATCTGCGCAGCACTCCGATCACCTGATTGAGCGAGATGCGGCTGCCGGTGGCGACGTTCATCATTTGCCCCGCCACCGCATCCGCCGGCGCCGCTGCCGCCAGCAGATTGGCCTGGACGACGTTGTCAATGTAGGTGAAGTCACGGCTCTGCTCGCCGTCGCCGTGCACCACCGGCGCCTCGCCCGCCAGCATTGAGGTAATGAACTTGGCCAGCACCGCGGCGTAGGCCGAGTTCGCGTCCTGATAGGGACCGAAGACGTTGAAGTAGCGCAGGCTGACGGTGGTCATGCCGTAGCAGGCATGAAACGCGGCCAGGTAGTGCTCCCCCGCCAGCTTGGCCACCGCATAGGGCGAGAGCGGCGCCGGCAGGAAGTCCTCGCGCTTGGGCAGCGTCGGGCTGTTGCCGTAGGCCGACGACGACGCCGCATAAATCACGCGCTTGACGCCCGCCTCCTTGGCCGCCACCAGCAGGCTGACCGTGGCGTCAACGTTGGCCCGGTTGTTGGCCACAGGGTCGGCGACCGAGCGCGGGACCGAGGGGATGGCGGCTTCGTGGAAGATCACCTCGACCCCGGCGCAGGCGGCGCGCGCGGCCGCCGCCTCGCCCAAGTCACCCTCGATGAACTCCAGTCCGCGCATGCGTGCCAGGTTCTCGCGCTTTCCGGTCGCGAAATTGTCGATGCCGCGCACCCGCTCGCCCCGCTCCAGCAGAGCGCAGGCCAAAGCCGAGCCGATGAAGCCGGCCACGCCGGTGACAAGGTATTGACGGGCCATACGTTCCCTCAGTGTAGCAGCGGCCGGGGGGTGGTCAGCCATGAGGGAAAAATCGTGCCGAAGTGCGCAGACCGGTGCGCACCTTAAATTCCAGAACTGTTACAAGCCATGTGTTTTCATCAATGTGGAATGGGCGTTCACGTGCTTGATCAGGGTGCTGGGGCCTTTCCCCGGTGATGTGCAACCTCATGGAAAGCAAGCCTTCCCCCAACCATGAAAGTAAAGAACTTCGCCAGACTCGTGCTGATCGTGCTGGGATGCGCCATCGCGCTCTGCGCGGGGACGATCCCGGTAAAGTTCACAGGCTCAACCAGTGGCCTCGGTGGGCCGGTCAACAACGTCTACTACTACCCCTACCAATTGATCGTCAACGGTAGTGCGGTGACCGTCGCGTGCGATTCTTACGATCTCAGCGTGTACCTGAACGAGCAGTGGAACGCGACCGTGAACACGTTCGCCGACCTCAGCGGCACGCTCTACGGCAGCGGCGCGACGACGCAATACAAGGAAGCGGCTTGGCTCTATTCGCAGTTTCAGGCCACGCCGCCGCTGACCAACAACGTGAACGCCGCGATCAACTATGCCATCTGGGACATCATGGACCCGGACACGCCTACCTATAACGGCGGCGGCGGCGCGAATACCACTTCCGCCTACTGGGTGACCGAGGCGGCCGACGCCAGTAACGTGAATTTCAGTCTTGCGGGCTTCAACGCCGTCAATTTTTCGAATTTCGTGATCTACACGCCGTACAATGGCTGGCCCAGCGGCGACGGCATGCCGCAGGAGTACATCGGCGAGGTGCCGGAGCCGGCTACGGTGGTGCTGATGTTGACCGGATTATTGGGGTTGTGTTTTATGGCTTGGAAGCGGAGGACGCTGCTGAGCTAGCCCGCCTTGACATGCCGGCTGGCCGCCTCCTAATGTAGTTGGGATGGGCGGCGAGGGAACGGCGAAACAGGGCCAAGGCAAGCCGGCAGACGGCGCTTCCCTTCATCGGGAGGGGGAGACGGAGTTGGCGGTCTTTGGTCCTGAAACTTGGGCCGGCAGTGGCGCGGCAGCGGGTCGCGGTATGGCGCCGCCTCCGCTGGCCGCCTTTCTCACCGCCGCGCATGAGTTGCGTGCGCCGCTGGCTTGGCTGTTGGGCGAGGTCGAATCCTTGCGCGAACAGACTAGCGGTCCCCTCAATCCCGCCCAGCTGGAATCCACCCGTCAGATTGCCGAAACCTGCGTGCGCATGCAGCGCATCGTGGAAGACTGTTTCGCTTACGGGCGCCTGGAAAACGGTGAGATGTCGTTCCACGCCGATGTGGCCGACGTGGACCTGTTGATGAAGGAGCTGGCCGGTGCCTGGAGCGGCGCTTTCGCCAAGAAGGGGGTGGCGCTGCGCGCCCGTGCCAAGGGCACGCTCGAACCCTTCCCCTGCGACCCGCACAAACTGATGCGCGTAGTCTCGATCCTGATCGAGAATGCGCTCAAGTTCACCCCCGCCGGCGGCGAAGTCGAACTCTGCTGGCAGCCCTGCATCTGGGTGCGGGGCGAGCCCAATCAGGCACGCGACGAGGTCGGCCAGCGCCAGGCCAATGCCGCCTGCATCAGCGTGCGCGATACCGGCCCCGGCATCGCTCCCGAAAATCAGCTCGAGATCTTCGAGCCGTTCGTGAGTCTGAGCCGCGGCGACGCCGATCTGGGGGTGGGGATCGGGCCCGGCACCAGCGGGTTCCGCCGCCGCCGCGACGATGCCGCGCCCGGGTTGGGGCTGGGCCTGGGCCTGGCGGTGGCCCGGCGTCTGGTGCAGTGGCATGGCGGCAAGATCTGGGTGGAGAGCGAAGTCGGGCGCGGCAGTACGTTTTGCGTCATGTTGCCGCTGCACACGGCCGTCTAAAGGCCTGTCCTTACACTTCGGTTAAGACTTTTCCCGTTTTCTGCAAGTGATTGCATCTTTCGGTGTATACTGCTGCTCTGCCCCGGGGAGTCTCTGCCGGTCCGGTGGAGAGATGGCAAGCACTCATGGGTAGCCGCGTACTGATCGTGGATGACGAGCCCGAGGCCCTCAACTATTTGATTGCGGGGCTGGAGGCGAGTCACTGCGAAGTCGAGGTCGCACGGCACGGTCTGGCGGCGCTGCAGCGCGTGCAACAGGATCCGCTGCCCGACCTGATCCTGCTCGACATGGTCATGCCCGGCATGGGCGGGCTGGAGACGCTGGAGCGCTTGCGCCAAGCCCACAGCGGGTTGAAGATCGTCATGGTGTCCAACGTCAACGACACCCGCAAGGCAGTCCTGGCGGCGCAGCTCGGCGCCGCCGACTACCTCACCAAGCCGCTGCGCACCGTGGATTTGACCTCTCTGCTGCGTCTGGCGCCGCTGGCCGCCGCCGCCGAAACGCCCCTGGCGCTGCCTGGGGTCGAGCGCATCGGCGACCGCATCTGCGTCCTCGCCGGCCCGGCCATGCAGGCGGCCTACCAGCAGGTGCTGCAGGTCGCCAGCCTCAACGTTCCGGTGCTGCTGCTGGGCGAGAGCGGGACCGGCAAGGAGGTGCTGGCCCACTTGGTGCATCACCGCTCGCCCCAGGCCGCCCGCCCGTTCGTCAAGGTCAACTGCGCGGCGCTGCCCAGCGAGCTGCTGGAGAGCGAGCTGTTCGGCTACGAAGCCGGCGCGTTCACCGGCGCGATCAAGGCCAAGCCCGGCAAGTTCGAGCTGGCGCGCGGCGGCACCATCTTCCTGGACGAGATCGGCGAAATGCCGGCCTCGCTTCAGGCCAAGCTGCTGCACGTGCTGCAGGACGGCAGCTTCACACGCCTCGGCGCCACCCGCCCCTCGACCACCGACGCGCGCATCATCAGCGCCACCAACCTGGATCTGCACGCCGCCATGGCGGACCAGCGTTTCCGCAGCGATCTGTTCTACCGGCTGAGCGGCTTCTCCATCGAGCTGCCGCCCCTGCGCGAGCGCCGCGAGGAGATTCCGGTCCTGCTGCGCCACTTCATGACCCGCTTCGCGGAAACCTTCGTGCGGCCCTCCTTGCCGTTCTCGGCGGAGCTGCTGCAGGCGTGCGTCGAGTACGACTGGCCCGGCAACCTGCGCGAGATGGAGAACTTCGTCAAGCGCTACCTCATCCTGGCGGACGAGAACCTGGTGCTGGAGGAGATGCAGCGCAAGGTGGCGGCGGGCAAGGTGGCGGCCGCGCCGCGCACCCTGCCGCTGGGCGCGCGCCCGCCCGCCCGCGCCGCCGGTCCGCCGGCGGCCGCGGCGCGCGAGCAGCGCGACCTCAAGTCGCTGGTGCGCGGCCTCAAGGGCGAGGCCGAGGCCGAGGTGATCGCCGAGGTCCTGGCGCAGGCGCACGGCGTGCGCAAGGAGGCGGCGCGCCTGCTCAACATCAGCTACAAGGCGCTGCTCTACAAGCTGCGCATGTACGGGCTGGACACGCCGGCGAGCGCGAAAGCGGCCGGCGCGGGACGCGGCTGAGCCGCGGCCGCCTTACGCGCCCGCCGGCGCCGGCGCCCGCCGCGCCGCCTGCTGCTCCGCGATCAGGTTGCCCAGCCGCCGCAATCCGGCGAAGGTGCCGGCGTCGCCCCACCAGCCGTTCACTTCGGAGGCTTCCAGGCCGCCTTCCTCCAGGTAGAGGTTGTTCACGTCGGTGATTTCCAGCTCGTTTCGGGCCGACGGCCGGCAGCGGTCGATCTTTTCGAATACGCTGTTGTCGTAGAAATAGCACCCGGTGATGGCGTAGCGCGACGCCGGCCGCTGCGGCTTCTCCTCGATGCGTACCAACCGCCCGCCCTCCAGCGCCGGCACGCCGAAGCGCTGCGGATCGGGCACCTCCTTCAGCAGCACGCGCGCGCCGCGCGCTTGCGCCCGGAACTGCTCCGCGGTGGCGCGGATGCCGTGTTCGAACAGGTTGTCGCCCAGCACCACGGCCAGCGCCTCGCCGGTGGCGAACTCCCGCGCCAGCCGCAGCGCGGCGGCGATGCCACCCTCGCCCCGCTGGTAGGCATAGTGCAGGCTGCAGCCGAACGCCTCCCCGTTCTCCAGCAGGCGCAGGAAGTCGCCGGCGTTGTTGCCGCCCGTGACCAGCAGGATCTCGGTGACGCCGGCCTCGACCAGCATCTGCAGCGGGTAATAGATCATGGGCCGGTCGTACACCGGCAGCAGATGCTTGTTGGTGATCTTGGTCAGCGGCAGCAGCCGCGTGCCCAACCCTCCCGCCAGGACGACGCCCTTGTTCAGCTTCATCGGTGCTGCAAGTCCCAGTCGTAGTTGAGCTCGCGGGCATCGTGGGGAATGCGGCCCTCGTCGCCGGGATCGTAGAAGCGGTCGGTGGCGTAGACCATCACGCCCGGCTCGGTCCCCAGGGTCTTGTAGCCGTGGGCCACGCCTGCGGGAATGCGCAGGCGCCACGGGCGCCACTCGCCGGCGTAGAGGGTATTGAGCTCGCCGAAGGTGGGCGAGGCCACACGCAGGTCGAACAGCACCAGTTGGAACAGGCCGCACAGCGGCGCCCAGAGGTCGGTCTGGCGGCGGTGGTAGTGCATCGCCTTGATCGTGCCCGGGAACGACACCGCCGCCGAAACCTGCAGCGGCGCGGAAAAGCCCCGCGCCCACGCATGGCCCCCCTCGCCGAAGCGGAAGAGCTCGGTGAAGCAGCCGCGATCATCCGGCCAAATCGCGCCCGCCTCGATCTCGACGCCGGCGATCCGTTGCGGGTGGTCCAGCGTGGCGATCACGCTGCCGATGCCCTTCTGGCTTCGTGGCCGCAGCGCCAATGCCTGGCCTTCTCCGGGCAGGGGGATGTGCGGTGAGGGGTGGTTCATGGTGCGGTCGTTTCCGCTGGCTGGGAGGCGAGGGAAGGGTATTGCCGCTCCCGGTAGGCCTCGTACTCGCGGTCGCACGCGCTGGCCACCCAGGCGGCATGGCCGCGATACCAATCCACGGTGCGCGCCAGCCCGTCGGCTAAGCGGACGGCTGGCGTCCACCCCAGCTCCGCGCGCGCGCGGCCGCAATCCAGCGCATAACGAAAGTCGTGACCCGGCCGGTCGGCGACCGGCCGGATGAGCCGGCTGGGCTTGCCCATCGCCGCCAGCAGCCGCTCCAGCAACTCGCGGTTGCTGGTCTCCTCGCCGCCGCCCAAGTTGTAGATCGCGCCGGGACGGCCGCGGCGCAGCGCCGCCAGGATCCCGCCGCAGTGGTCGTCCACGTGGATCCAGGTGCGGACATTGTCGCCGCTTCCGTAAAGCGGAATCTCGCGCCCGGTGTCGGCGTGCGTGATCGCCAGCGGAATCAGTTTTTCGGGGAACTGGAACGGGCCGTAGGTGTTCGAACCGCGGGTCACCACCGCGGCGAGCCCGTAGGTTTCGACCGCCGCCCGCACCATCAGTTCGGCCGCCGCCTTGCTGGCCGCGTAGGGCGAGTTGGGCGCCAGCGGGCTGTCCTCGCGGAACCGCCCCTCGCGCCCCAAGCTGCCGTAGACCTCGTCCGTGCTGACCTGCAGGAAGCGGCCGACGCCGGCGCGGCGCGCCGCCTGCAGCAGCGTCTGTGTGCCCTGCACATTGGTGCGCACGAACGCCTCGCCGTCGGCGATGCTGCGGTCCACGTGCGATTCCGCGGCGAAGTGCACCACGGCGTCGGCCGCGCTCCCCTCCCACCGCAGCGCCGCGCCGGCCGCGCCCGCGTCGCACACATCGCCGCGCAGGAAGCGGTAGCGCGGCTCGCCGGCCAGATCGGCGATCGTCTCGGGCCGGCCGGCGTAAGTGAGCAGGTCGAAATTCGTGATCCGCACCTCGGGCTCGCGCGCCAGCGCCAGGCGGATGAAGTTGGAGCCGATGAAGCCGGCGCCGCCGGTAATGAGCCAATGGGGCATGGGCGGGACTGGCACCAGTATAGGGCCAGACCCGGGCGCGACCCGCCCGGCTCGCGTGCCGTCCCGCCGGCGGCGTCCTCGGCGGCCGCGGCTACTTCGGCAGATAGTGGCTGAGCAGCGGCAGCGCGCGGTTGGCCAGGTTCAGCGCCACCGCGGTGCCCGAGGCGATGCTCTGGTGCTGCCCCATCGGCACCAGCACCCGCACGATCGCGCCGTCGCGCCGCCCCTCGCGCATCGCATCCCAGACCAGGTAAAACTTGACCGCGTATTCGCTGGCGATGATGTGGCCTTGCGCCTGATACCAATACAGGATCATGGTGCGCTGGCCGGAATTCTGCACCACGTAGCGGTTGACGCGCGTGCCGGGAGGGCCGGACTTGAGCGGGATAGTGTCGTTGACGATCGGCTCCCAGCCCGAGCCCGGCAGGCAGTTCTTGGGCGAGTGCATCGCCTCGCCGGCGTGCTGGCTGCGGTAATAGGCCACAAAGAGCTGCGCCTCGTCGCCCTGCGGGTTGACGTAATTGCGCATCATGTAGTCGTCCGCCTTGAGCACGCTCAGCACGTCTTCGCCCAGCGCGGGCTGATTCACCAGCTTCCAGGAGCCGACTTGCGCCGGGAAGTCCGCCAGCGGCTGGCGCAGCGGCACCACCGCCGCATGGCTCAGGCGCGCGCGCACGCCGAAGGTGGCCAGCAACACCACCCCCAGCAGAAGCCACTGCCGCCGCATATTGGCCGCCATCGCTAGACGCCTCCCGCCGCGTGCGCGCGCCGCGCCTTGCGCCGCGCCCAGCGGGTGAGCAAGCTGGCTTCCAGCAGCAGCCCGAAGAAGGCGATGACGAAGATCAACCAGCCGGAGAAGGCATGGAAGAAGCCTTCGCTGTATTCCGGACCGAACAGCCGGCCCATCCAGCCGGTGGCGAAGATGCGGAAGGCGTTGGCCGCCAATGCCAGCGGCACCGCGCTCACCACCAGGCCGAGCTTCACCCAGAAGCGGCCCGGCACGAAGTACGCCACCATCATCGCCAGCGCGATCAGGCTGAAGAGCGAGCGGATGCCGCTGCAGGCCTCGGCGACGTCCAGCGTGCGGAACGGCAACGCCAGCACGTTACCCTCGCGAAACACCGGGATCCCGCTCAATGTGAGCAGCGCCGCCGCCCAGGCCGACGCCAGCAATTGCAGCGGGAAGGCGATCGCGTTGAACACGATCGCCGGCAGCGGGATCGCCATGAACAGCAGCGCCAGCGAGAACAGGTGCAACCGCAGATGCCGCCATCCGTAGAGGTAGACGATCCCGCCGGCGATCAGCAGCAGCAGCGAGGTCCGCTGCAGGAAGAATTCCGCGCCCAGGTAGCCGACCAGGTACTCCGCCTGCGACACCAGGATGATGGCCAGCCCCCATGCCGACGGCCGCGCCGGCAGCGCGCGCAACTGGCGCCGCTGCTGCCAGACGAAGTAGGCCACGGCGAAGGGAATCACGAAACCGTGCGAGTAGTTGGGGTCGGTCGCCCAATCTTCCACCAGGTGAATGAGCACCGGCACATACACCAAGGCCAGCGCGCCGAGCGCGAGGCCATAGACCGTAAGCCAGGGCCGGCGGCCGGCGGCGGACGGAGCGGTGGTGGCGGATTCTGCGGGCGCCGTCACAACGGACGCGGAAGCGGGGGGCATGACTCGCGATCCGGATTCAGGTTGGGAAGACAAAAAGATACCCTGAAAGCCGCGTGACGTGCGTCCGCGGCCTTCAGGGTAGGGTACTGCGGATTACGACTGGAGGTCCAGCCCAGGGGCGCCCTGCAGCCGGCGCTTGAACACGAAGGCCAGAGCCAGCAGGCCCGTGCCCAACAGCGCCAGAGACGCCGGCTCGGGAACGGGGGTTACCGTGCCCTGCAGCGAATCCGTGACCGTCGAGCCATTGCTGATCCCCATCAGGTCGGTCAGCGTAGCCGGCCCGCTGCTGAAGCTGAACGTCATCGTGCCCGCGCCGCCGGCGAACGGGCTGGATGCCGCCCACGAAGTCAGCAGCGCGCTGGTGCCGGCGGTGACCGTGATGTTGGACAGCGCCATCGTCACGTTATAAAAGCCCGAGGCTGGATTGATGATGCCGAGGAAGTCGATGTTCCCCGAGAAGGTGCCGGTGGTGGCGTTGCCGATGCTGATGGTGCCGCCGCCGGGGTTGAAGTTCGCGGATTGGATGCTCCCGTTGATGGTGATCGGACCCACCAGGTCGAACGTCGTGGTCGGCGTGATCGTGACGTTCGCGCCGGTTAGCGTGTCGCCCGCGATCGGCCCCACCGTCAGACCGTTGAACGTGAACTGCAAGTCCGGCGACAAGGGGGTGCCTGCCTGAAACATCGAGAGGCCGCTGGAGCCTCCCGAGAACGGAATCTGATCGGCGTGCGCGGCTTGGGCGCCCAACAGCAGGGCGCCGGCGGCCACGAGGCCGTGCAGCATGGTCCACTTACTGTGCTTCATGAGGGTTGGTCTCCTGACTTCTGCTTGAGCGAATAGCTAGCTAATTTGGCCAAAACGAGCACACTCGAGAGGCTCGCGGCGCCGCACCAAAGCGGAAGACCGCTGCCTAGGTCCAACAGCAAAACTGCACGCGGAGGGCCACGCCGCCGCGTGGCGGGAAAGCCGAGCATGGGGTGCAAATCTTTCATTTCCAGTCCCTTGTCAGGCGCAGGCCGGTGTGCAAACCGATGCGCATGTCCGGCGATATCCACAAGGTTGCCCGCTCCAGTGCATCGGTTTGCACTCTCGGCGGCGTCACAGACTCACCCCCGCCGCCGCCAGGCGGCGCTTGTAGGCCAGGCCCAAGCCCAATAGGCAACTGCCGAGCAGAAACAACGTCGCCGGCTCGGGCACCGGGGCGACGGTGCCTTGCAATGAATCCGTCTGGGGGTTGCTGAAGCTGCTTCCCGGCAGCCCCAGGGTCAGCAGGTCGTTCAGCGTCTGCGGGCCGCTGGAAAAACTAAAGGCGAGGGTGCCGTCGCCTTGATTGCTGGCCCAGGAATCAATCACGGCGCTCGATCCGGTGGTTACGGTCACGTTGCTCAGGCCGATTTGCACGCCGAAAAAGCCGGGCGAGTAGCTGCTTGAGAAGATATCGATGAACTGCACATCGCCGTCCAACGTGCCCGTGGCGGCGTTGCCGACGCTGATCGTCCCGCCCGACGAGCTGAATTGGGCGACGTCGAGGCCGTTCTGCACCGTGATCGGCCCGCTCATGATGAAGCCCGGCGGGTTGGGCGTGATGGCGAGGGTCGTGCCGTTGAGCGTGTCGCCCGGCAGCGCTTCGACGGTCAGCCCGTTGAAGCTGAAGTTGACCTGCGGCGTGGTTGCAGTGCCGATTTGCGTCAGCGTCAGCGAGCCTGCAAAGGGGATCTGGCTGGCATGGGCGCGAACACCCAGGCAAGCCAGCAATGCAATGCAGGCGGCCAAGGCGAGCGGGCGGGGGGAAGTCGGCATAAATTTTGTCCGGACTGCAATTGCTTCGGCGGTGCCGGTGCATGCACGTTGCCATGTCCGGATGTTGGCTACCGCGCCGTCAATTGCGTGATAATGCTATTGTTTTCAATTGGTTGCGCGCGAGATGCCGAGGCTGCAGCGGAATGCAGATCCCGGCCCTGACTATGGCGTTGAGGCGCAAGTGCGCAGCAGTCTGCAACTTAAGTCAGGGGCGGGAAAGCATTTTCCCTGGGCGAGTTTAGTTCCGCTCCGTCATACCCAGCCCCGGTCGCCGGGCGCGGACCAGCCGGAAACTACCGGCAGTCAACCTCTTGCAAACATTGGGCTAAATCCAGTGCAGGCTCTTGCGCATTCCGGGGTGGTCTTTGGCAACCAAGCTG
>JAKAOE010000464.1 GCA_021823305.1 Acidobacteriota bacterium | reverse complement strand
CTGGCCGATCTGCTGAACGCGGTGGCTTAGCCGGAGAATCTGCCGACCTTCGTAATTGAACTGCGCCAGGGCCAGCACCACCACCGTGATCACCACCAACAGCAGCAGCGTGAAAAAGAAATCCTTGAGCGTAAAGCGATTATTCATACTTTAGGTATTGTCATGGCCGCGTCCCCTGGCGCCAAGGGAGGCGAAAGGAATTGATGGAGATGGCGGGGAGGTTGGCCGCTATTAGCCGCTCGCCCCGCTCGCGTCGCCATATGGCGACCAGGCTTTGTCGAGTCGCCTTCTTCGGCGACCAGTGGGCGGGCAGGTCGGGGAGTCGCTATGGCGACCTTTGTCGAGTCGCCCAGCGGTCTCATGGCGGCAACTTGCGGCTTAGCCTTCCTGCCACGCCCGCGCTGTTTCCTTTTCCGGAGTGTAAACGTTATTTCCTGACGGCCCCTTATCCCCTCCCTCCCGCGCCTGTAACTTCCTCAGTATAACCCGCCTTGCCCAAGGAGCCTCCTATGCCCCTCGCCGCCACCCGAAGTGTGCCAGCAAGTGCCGCGTTGTCAAGCTGAGAAGATATCGGCCCGCCGGCCGCAGGCTGCCCCGGTCGGCCACGAACTCCCGCACCAGCCCGGCCAGGTCCGGCACCGTCGCGGCCCCCCGCGCCACCCCGCCGAGCTCCGCGTGCAGGCTCCGCAGCAGCGCCACCGCCCCCCGCCGGCTTACCTCGCGCCGGGGCCCCAAGCTGCGACAAAGGCACCTCCCGCCCGGCACACGCCACCGCGTCTGCCAGTGCCCGTTGCTTGTCGACAGCGATAGATGCAGCCGTCGCATTCGTCACCGGCGCAGGCCCGGCAAACTCGGCAGCAATGCGGCGGCATGGAGCCTCGATGCACTTAATACCCGCCCAGCCGCGTCCAGTCGCACCACCCAACCTCCGCCCCCGGTTCCCATCGGGTCGACCGATGAGAACGCGGCCCCATCCACCACGCCCCATCGCCCCGCCGTGTCCGCTCCCCGCGGGACCCAGTTGCCGACCAATTTCACCTCGGCCAGCGTCATGCCAGGCTCCAGCCGCCCCGCGTACAGCTCCCGCCGCACCGCCGGCGGTACAGGGTGCCCTGCCAAGTACGCCGCGATCCTCTGGTCCGTCGCCTCCGCGAACGGCAGCTGCACCCGCGCGCAGTCGCGCGCCAGGCGGTTCGCCTTAGGGTCCCGCAGCTGCGCCCGGCACCGGCTCGTGAAGGTGCTTACCCCGGCGCCCCGCGAGCCTGCGAGCCCACCAGCGCCAGCACCGCCGCCAGCCACGCCACTACCACGCGTTTCATCGTAGTCTCCTTTCTTCCGCGGCTCCACGGTAGCCGAAGAGGGCGACTCGACAACGCGAGCGGCACACCCACCCGGCCCGCGGCGTTAAACTTCCGACTTTGAGCGAGGATCGCCAATGTCCACGCGCCCTTGCCACAGCTGCCCGCTGCTCGCCGCCATCGATCCGATCGACGCCCTTGCCGCTATCCTGCGGCGCGACCCCGACGGCGAGCGGATCGCTCAGCTCGCGCTGCGTCGACTGCTTCAACCAGGGCCCCGGCCTTCACCGCCGCCCGCTCCGTGGCGCTGGTCACCTCGCCTGCTCCGCTGGGCGCCGCCATGCGCCTCAGCGCTGCGCGCGTCACGCCAGGCGCTAAGTTCGCCGGGATCTGCCCGAGCACAAGCTGCTGCACGCCCTCCGTCTGCGAGCCCAACCAGGACATAATCCGCTGGAACGCGACGGCCTGCGTCATGCCGGCGCGCTGCGCCAGCCCCCGCAGCACCTCCTTGCTGCACGCGTCCACGTAAAGCTGGGCCGCCTTGCTCCGTTCCATGCCCCCATGATACCCCCGGCCGGCCGATTGTCTATTGTGCGCTTTTGATCGCTCTTGACACGGCCATGATATTGCGCTACCATTGTGCACAATTGATCGCTATTGACAACGCTGCGCCGCTTGCGTATAACCATGGAAAAGGAGATCAGCGTGGCCCAGAAATACGTGCAGGAAGCCACCCGCAAGAAGGGGCCCTCATCTGCCGCGTCCGCGGCTGGACGCTGGCCACCGCCGTCGACCGCATGGCTGACCGCGAGATCGCCGCGATCTCCGCGGAGCGCCGCCAGTTCGAGGCGGCCCTCGGCACGGCGCCGAGCCGGCGTTCCGTTTTACTCCGCTCCGTCACGCCGCCTGGCTCCGGCCGGGGTAGGGCACGGGCCCCCTCACCGTCCTGATCGCCCGCCCTTGCCTTCCCAGCGGGGCCTGACCTGGAAGGCAAGGGCAGGCTTTGTTGTAGGCACAACCAAGCGACCGGGGAAGTGCTAGATGGGGAATTGCCGTATTATTGCGATGCGGTTTGTCCATCGAGACCGGTACCTCATCGCAGTTCACGTGGTTGCGGTCGTGTAAGACCAAGAAGTGACACGTTATAATAGAGTTTGGGATTGTGTACCACGCACGCAGGTGATTTATGGCCATCACGATTCAGCTTCCCAATGAAATTGAAGAGGAACTCCGCCATCAAGACCAGAT
>JAKAOE010000463.1 GCA_021823305.1 Acidobacteriota bacterium | reverse complement strand
CCGCCGCGCCGCGGCCCGTCACGGCTTGCCGCGCCTCAGCGGGACTCGTACTGCGGCTGATATTGCGGCTGGTACTGCGGAGCCTGCGGCGCATAGCCCTGCGGCGGGGGCGGCGGCGCGTAGCCCTGCGGCGGCGGCGGGGGCGGGGGCGGCGGCGTATAGCGCGGAGCCGCATAACCCGGCACCTGCGCGCCCTTGCTGTACATGCACTGCTTGTAGGCGACGTTGTAGGCGTGCTGCGAAGTCATCTGTTCGGAGCTGTAGTTGCCCGCCCCGCCCGCGGAGCCGGCCAGCAGGCCCACCCCCGCGCCGACCGCGGCGCCGTTGTGGTTGCCGCCGATCAAGGCGCCCGCGGCAGCCCCGAGCAGCGCGCCGGCGGCGCCGGAGATGGCCCCCGACTGCGCCGCGCTGTTGGTGTAGCCGGCGGTCTGCTGCTGCGCGAACGCGCGGCAGGTCGCGTCGATCGACTGGAATTGCTCCAGGGGCATTCCGGGCGCCGGCATCACCGTCACCGTCGGGCCCATCGGGGCGCTGGCGCAGCCGCCCAGCAGCCACGCGCTGGCGAGCATCGTGGGAAGCAGTAGTTTGCGCATGGTCATTGCGTCAAGGATGAGGATTCGGAGGCGCCGCCGCCGGCGCCGGCGGCGGCGGCGGCGCCTGCGCGGGGACCGGGGTCCAGCCGCCCGGGCAGCTCGGCACCTCAGGATAGTATCCGGCGGGGTTGTAACAGTAATACCAGAAGGACGGCGGGGGCGGGCCGAGCGGGCGTGGCGCCTCGTACACGGGCGGATACGCGACCACCGGCGGCGGCGCGACGACCAGCGGCGGGGCGTAGGGGTAGTACCACGGCGAGGGACCCCAACCGGGACCCCAGCCAGGACCCCAGCCGGGGCCCCACGCACCGTAGTAGCCGGGCACCCCGATGCCGATGCCTACCGACCAGCGCACGTGCGCCTGTGCCGGCGCGGCCGCGGCCAGCGCCAGCGCGGCTCCCAGCGCCGCCATGAGATGGTTGAAGGGCTTCATGATCACGTCGCTCCAGGACCTGTAACGCAGCACCGCGGGGTTCTGCCGACAGCGGTGCCGGACGCGGCGCGGCTCCCGCAGAGGCCTGCATGGCCCCCCGGCGTCTCAATGATCCCGACCCTGGTCCCGCCCGCGGTCGGGCCCGCCATCCCGGCCGGGCCCGCGGTCCGGACCGCGCCCGTGGTCGGGGCCCCGGCCGCGCCCGTAGTCGCCGGGGCGCGGCCCCGGCTCGCCGCGCATCGGGCGCGGGTGGAACTCGCGCCAGTGGCCGCGGTCGTGGTGCTCGCGCGCCATGCGCTGGTAACGCGCCCAGTCGGGGTCGCGGAAGCGCCGCAGCGGCCCGGGCGGGCCGGCCGGGTGCCACGGCCCGCCGTAACTCGGGCCGGCGTACCAGCCGCCGCCGTAGCGGTAGTAGTACACGCCGCCCAGGTAGAACACCGGCTGCTGCAGCCCCAGCGCCACGTAGGCGCCGACCTCGGGCAGCCAGACCATCGGCGGCGGCGCGACGGCGATCGGCGGCGGCGCGTAAACGGGGGCCGGCGCGTACACGGGCGCAGGCGCATAGACGGGCGGCGGGTTGCCCACGGTGATGGAAAAGCTCACCGGCGGCCCGTCGGCCAGCGCCGGCACGGCGCCGAGCAGGGTGGCGGCGACACCGGTCGCCAGCGTGCGCAGGATCCTGGGATTCATGGAATTCGACTCCTCCAAACGGGCGGCCGCGGCGGCGCGGCGCGCGGCCGTGCATGTTGCAATGCGCATACGGCGCGAAACATCTTGTGGCCAATTATCCACAGATGCGTTGCTGCTTTGTTGCCGGCGCCACGCCCGATTCACGCGCCGGGTCAACCGCCGGCTAGGCTGTTGCGTTGGAGCCATGGGTACCGGCTCCAACGCCCGCGGCCCGGCTCGCGGCGCGGAAATCGCGCCCGCCGCGCGCGCGCCCTTGCGTGGCGCCCCTCCTTCCGTCGCGTCCCTGCTCCACCCCTTCATGCGTCGTCGATCCTTTGTCTCCGCCAGCGCGCTGGCGCTTTCCCCGCTGCTGGGCCGTACCGCGCTGGCCGGCGCCGACGACCCCGACCGCGTGGTGGTGCTCGATTCCGCCGACGCCAGCATCACGCTGATCGACCAGACCACGCACCGCCCGCTGCAGACCTTCGCGGCCGGCAAGGAGCCGCATCACCTGATGGCGACTCCGGACAACCAGCTGCTGATCGTCGCCGACGCGATCAGCGGCAACCTGCTGTTCCTCAACCCGGTCAGCGGCATGCCGGAGGGGTGGCGCCAGGGCATCGAGGACCCCTACCAGATCGGCTTCTCCCCCGACAAGCGCTGGTTCGTCACGAATTGCCTGCGCCTGAACCGCGTCGACCTGTACCGCTACGGCGGCGGACGCGAGCTGCGCCTGGTCAGGCGCATGCCGCTGGAGGCCATCCCCAGCCACATGGCCTTCACCGCCGACAGCCAGCTGGTGTTCATCAGCCTGCAGCAGACCGGCGAGGTCGCGGCCATCCACCTGCCCAC
>JAKAOE010000462.1 GCA_021823305.1 Acidobacteriota bacterium | reverse complement strand
GACGCTTGCTGTAGGTCGAATCCGGCGCCCAGGCGTAGAGCTCGCCGGCGGCGACCGGCAGGCCTTTCCATTGCGCGTCGCCGGCGAAGACGTCGGCGTACTCGCGGGCGAACATCTCCGGTTGCACGCTCGCTTCGACGGCGGCGTTCACCTCGGCGGGCGAGGGCCAGACGTCGCGCAGGTAGACCGGCTTGCCGTCCGAGCCGTCGCCCAGCGGCTCGGTCGCGAGATCGCGGTTCATGTCGCCGGCGAGCGCATAGGCGACCACCAGCGGCGGCGAGGCGAGGTAGTTGGCGCGCACCTGGGGATGGATGCGGCCCTCGAAGTTGCGATTGCCGCTGAGCACGGCGGCGGCGACGAGGTGCTTGTCCTGAATCTCCTGGGCGACCTCCTCCGGCAGCGGGCCGCTGTTGCCGATGCAAGTGGTGCAGCCGTAGCCGACGAGCTGGAAGCCGAGCTGGTCGAGGTAGGGCGTCAGGCCGGCGCGGTTGAGGTAGTCGGTGACCACCTTGGAGCCGGGGGCGAGGCTGGTCTTGACCCAGGGCTGGGTGCGCAAGCCGCGCTCGACCGCCTTCTTGGCGAGCAGGCCGGCGGCCATCAGCACGCTGGGGTTGCTGGTGTTGGTGCAACTGGTGATGGCGGCGATGACCACCGAGCCGTGATGCAGGCCGGCGCCCGCGGCGGCCCCGCCGCCGGCGGCGCTGGCGCCGGCGGGCAGCATGGTGGGCAGCGCCTGAGCGAACGCGGATTTGGCGCGGCTGAGCGCGACGCGATCCTGCGGCCGCTTGGGGCCGGCGAGCGAAGGCTCGACCTGGGCCAAATCAAAGTCCATCACCGCGTTGTAGCTCTCCGCCGGCGTGTCGGCGCCGAACAGGCCCTGCTCCTTGGCGTAGCGCTCGACCAGTGCGACGCGCTCGGGATCGCGATGGGTGAAGCGCAGGTAATGCAGCGTGGCGTCGTCAATCGGCGAGATGGCGATGGTGGCGCCGTACTCGGGCGACATGTTGCCCAGCGTGGCGCGGTCGGCGACGGAGAGATGGCGCACACCCTCGCCGAAGAACTCGACGAACTTGCCCACCACGCCGCGCTGGCGCAGCGCCTCGGTGATGGTCAGCACCAGATCGGTGGCGGTGGCGCCGGCCGGCAGCCGGTTGAGCAGGCGCACGCCCAGCACCTCGGGCAGCAGCATCGAGATGGGCTGGCCGAGCATGGCGGCCTCGGCCTCGATGCCGCCCACGCCCCAGCCCAGCACGCCCAGGCCGTTGACCATGGGGGTGTGGGAATCGGTGCCGACCAGCGTGTCGGGGAAGGCGAGCACGCGGCCGTCGCGCTTGCCGCGCACGACCACGCGGGCGAGGTATTCGAGGTTCACCTGGTGCACGATGCCGGTGTCGGGCGGCACGACGCGGAAGTTGCGCAGCGCCTGCTGCCCCCAGCGCAGGAAGACGTAGCGCTCGCGGTTGCGGTGGAACTCGAGTTCGGCGTTGAAGGCGAACGCGCCCGCCTGGGCGAAGCGGTCGACCTGCACCGAGTGATCGATCACCAGCTCGACCGGCTGCAGCGGGTTGATCACGGCGGCATCGCCGCCGCGGGCGCGGACGGCGTCGCGCATGGCGGCGAGGTCGGCGATGGCGGGCACGCCGGTGAAGTCCTGCAGCAGGACGCGCGCCGGGGTGAAGGCGATCTCGCGCGGCTCGCCAGCGGCGGCGGGCGTCCATTGCGCCAGCCAGGCGATGTCGTCGGCGGTGACGAAGCGGCCGTCCTCCTGGCGCAGCAGGTTCTCGAGCAGGATCTTGAGGCAGTAGGGGAGGCGCGAAACGGGGCCGACGCCGGCCTGCTCGAGCGCACTCAGACGGTAGATTTCCGGGCCGCCGGGGGTGAGCGGGGACAACGCGCCGAACGAGTTCATGCCTACGATTTTACGGCTTCGCGAGCCCGAACGTGGCTCAGCCACCTCTTGCTCAGGCCGCCCTCCCGTTGGTCGGGCTGCGGCCGTGCTTCGATCCCCGGCAACGGACGCCCGCTGGCGCTCAGGGCGTCTCCAAGTTGCCGCATCTCGAGGGCAAGGCGGAGTGGGGCATCTCGGGGGCCCCCGCGCAGCCTCGCCCGTACATAGCAGCGGGTGTCTGGGCGCAGCCCAGACCGGCCCCGCGTTGAATCAATGATGCCGTTGTTTCCACTCCCACGCCGAGGCGATGATGTCCTCGAGCCGGGGAAAGCACGGCTGCCAGCCGAGGGCGCGCATTTTGGCGCTGCCGGCGACCAGGCGGTCGACGTCGCCGGGGCGGCGGGGCTCGCGCCGGACGGGGATGGCGCGGCCGCAGACCAGCTCGGCGGCGGCGATCACCTCGCGCACCGAGTAGCCGGCGCCGTTGCCGAGGTTGTAGGCGCGCTCGGCCAGCGCCGGGATGCGGCCCGATTCGCCGGCGGGCGCGGCGGCGGCTTCACGCTGGAGGGCATCGAGGGCGAGCAGGTGGGCGTCGGCGAGGTCGCGGACGTGGATGTAGTCGCGGATGCAGGTGCCGTCGGGGGTGGCGTAGTCATCACCGAAGATGGCGATG
>JAKAOE010000461.1 GCA_021823305.1 Acidobacteriota bacterium | reverse complement strand
GGCGATTTCTTCGTGGCGCCGCCGCGCCTGGTGTTCGACCTCGAGGCGCATCTGCGCGGCACCGACCTCGCCGACCTGCGCGCCAACGTCGCGGCTTTTTTCGCCGGCCGCGAGGCGGGCACGATCTCAATCACCGCCGGCGATTTCTGCACGGCGATCGAACGGGCCGCGGACGTGGCGGGGACGGACTGAATGGCCGGCCGCCCGCGCATGCGCCGCCGTCCGGGCACGGCATTCCCGCGCGGCGGTGGCGGCAGGTCCGCATGATCACCCTGGCCGTGCTGCAGCACACCGATGCCGAATATCTCGGGCTGCTGGAGGATCATCTCGAGGGGCGCAACATCCGCTTCCGCTACCACCGTCTGCACACGCCGGGCGGCAGCCTGCCGGCTGCACCGGAGGACTTTGCCGGACTGGTGGTCCTGGGCGCGGGGCCGCGCGGTTTCGCCAGCGGCGAGCGTCTGCCCGGGATCGCCGCGGAGGTTCGCCTGATCGAAGCCTTCCTCGCGGCCGGCCGCCCCGTGCTCGGCTTCGGCCTGGGCAGCGTGCTGCTGGCCGCCGCCGCCGGCGGCGGCGGCGAGGCGGCGCCGCTGCGCTTCGAGGTCGGCGCGGCGCGGCGGGTGGACGCGGCGGCGCTCGCGGGCCAGTTGCCGGCGCACTACCCCTACGCGCTGTACATGCGCGACCGCCCGCTGCTGCCCGCGGCATCGCGGGTGCTGGCGGTGGACGCGGCGCGGGGGAACCCGCTGCTGTTCGAGGTCGCCGCAACGGGATTCGGCTTCCCCGCGCATCCGGGGTTCAAGCGCGCGATGGTCGAGGATCTGGTGATGGAGTTTGCCGAGGCCCCGGAGGATGCCGCGGCGGGTCTCGCGCGCATGGCCGGGGCCCAGCGCGGAATCGCCGAGGCGCTCAGCGCGATGATGGTGGGACTGGTGCAGGTGGCGCGGCTGATGCCGCCCGCCGCGCCGGCCTGAGGCGGACGTCCCGCGCGCGGCGGAACGCCCGCCGCGGACGGGTCAGTATTTCCAGGCCAGCGCGACGCCGAGCGTGTCCTCGTACATGCGGATCGACGCCCCCTGGCTGGGGCCGCTGCCGGTGACGGTATGCGTGAACGCGTGCACGTAGTCGAAGGACAGGTCGGTGGAGCGGCTCAGGGCGTAGGTGGCCCCGAGTGTCACGTGGTCCTCGACCACGCCCGGCGCCAGCACGTTGATGAAGACGTCCTCGCTGGGGATCGGCTGGCCGCTGCGGTTCCATCCGGCGCGCAGGGTCAGGCGGGGACTGAAGGCGTAGGCCATGCCGAGCTTGATGACGGTGACGCTGCGCCAGCCGAACCCGGTGCCGCCCGGCGTACCGAGCCCGCAGCTGGCGGGCGCGGCGCAGACCAGCGAATTGATCTGCGGGTTGGCGATGGCGGGGATCCGGCCGTACTCGATGCGTTCGACGTCGCCGGCCAGGATCAGGCCGGGGCTGGGCGTCCAGGCCGCACCGAACCCGTAGTTGGCCGGGATGTCGAACTTGCCGCCGTCCGCGAACAGGCCGTTGTAGCGCTTGAACCGGCTCATGCTGATCTTGGGCTGCCAGGTCAGGCCCAGGGACAGCTCCGGCGTCGGATGTCCGATCCAGCCGATCCGCACACCCACCCCGTCGGACTGCGCATGTAAATTGTTGGTGACGTTGGGCGGATTGCTCGACAGGCCCTGGAAGGCCTGGATGCCGTTGATGCCGAAGTTCTGGTGGACGATATCGAGCGAAATGCCGATGGAGTTGGCGTCGTCGATGCGGTAGGCCAGCGTGGGCGCGATGAACAGCTGCTGCAGGTCCACGCCCACCGAGCCGACCCCGAAGGCGCCCAGTTGGCCGACCGGAGAGGCGAGGCAGGCGGAAAGATTGCCTCCGAACTGCTGCAGCACCTGCGGGTTGGCGCACTGCGCGCCCCGGGTGGCGCCGTTCAGCGTGGCGTACCCGGTGTTCATGCCCCCGTTGCCGAACACCGAGACGCCCAGCGCCAAGCGCCGCGTGAGCATGCGGTTGTAGCCGAACTCGGGAATGTAGAAATCGCTGGTCTGGTTGCCGCTGAAACTCATCGCGCCGCCCGGGGTGGCCAGCGTGGCCGAGCGCTGCGGCCGAAACAGGCTCACCCCCACGTCGAGCCGGTTGCCGATCAGCGCCATGCCGGCCGGATTGGCCGCCGCCGCGAGTGCATCCAGAGGCAGGGCGATGCCCACGCCGCCCATGCCGACCGATTGCACGCTGTAGCCGGGCTGGAAGTAGCCGTCGGTCGCCGTGGCCAACCCCGAGGTGGCCAGCAGCGATGCGAGGACCGTCAGTCTGATTCGCTTGCTCAGCATATCGATGCCTCCTCAGTGACCCCTGCCGGGGCGGGTCGCCGGCCGGGTACGGCCGGCGGGGTGCGCAGGTTGGTCCTGCGCAAAGTCTGGGCGGCGCGACCGTGCGCGCGGGCCTGCGGATCCGGGCGTGGCGCGGGCGGCGGATGGCTGCCCGCTGCGCCGTGCCTGCCCGCGCAGCGGGGCCGCGGCACGCTCATGCGCCGGCCTCCG
>JAKAOE010000460.1 GCA_021823305.1 Acidobacteriota bacterium | reverse complement strand
CCCGCGCCAGCCGCGCCAGCCGCCGCCAGCGCAACGCCCAGCGCCCGAGCAGCACCGCGCTGCCCAGCAGCGCGATCCCGGCCAGCGCCGCCGCCCAGGGCAGGGAAGCGGCCGCCGGTTGCGCCGACACGCCCGCCGGCAGCACCGGCACGCGCGGCGCCGCCTGAAACGGCGCCGCCACCGTGGCCACGCCCGCTTCCACCGCGCCCGCCAGCCCGGCGCCCGCGCCGAGGCCCAGCCGCGGTCCCAGCTCGCGTCCCAGCCACGCCCCCGCCGCCGCCAACGCGCTGAACGGCGCCAGGAACTTCAGCGACGCCGCCATCCAGATCCAGAACCGCACTCGCGCCTGGTGCCCGCGCAGCGCCCACGCCGCCAGCGCCGCGAGCGCGGCGAACGCCGACGATTGCCACAAGTGGTTGAGCAGCGCCGCCGGCATGGCTACTTCTCCCGCCCGCCGTCGCCCGCGCCCCGCGCCTGCCGCCGCCGCAGCTCCTGCTCCGCCTGTTCCAGGTCCGCCAGCGTGAGTTGGCCCGACTCGATCCAGTGCGCCATCACCGGCTGCGCGCGCCCGCCGAACAGGCCCAGGAACTCGTCCATCAGCCGCCGGTGCGCCGCCCCGCGCGCCACCGTCGCCTCGAAAATGTGCGCGTTGCCGATCTTCCGCACCCGCCGCACCGCGTGCTTGGCCTCCAGCCGGTACACCGTGGTCTGCACCGTGGTGTACGCCGGCCGCTGGCGCGCCGGAAACGACTCCTGCATCTCGCGGATCGAGATCGGCCCCTGCGCCCACAGCGCCTCGAGAATCCGCAGCTCCAGCTTCGACAGCCGCGGCGACTCTGGTTTACCACCCATGTACGAGATGCTACTACACCTGTGTGGGCGGCTGTCAAGCGGCCCCGCCGCGCCTAGCCCGCCGTCTCGAACACGCCGCGCTCGCGCCCCAGGTCCCACGCCGCCGGCGTGACGATCGTCTTCGGCCCGATCGCGATCTTGCGCCCCTGCGCCGCCGCCTCGCGCACGTCCGCCTCGCACACGAACGCCGCCGGCTTGGGCTTCGCCGCGAGCGGCGGCGGCGTGAACGCCGGCGCCGGCGCCGCGGGCGCGGCCGGCTGGGCCGCGGGCGCCGCCTGCGGCCGGATGCCATGCTCCGCCAGCACCCGCTCCACCGCGCTGCGCAGCGCCGCCTCGCCTCCGCCGGCGGCGCCGGCGTCCGCCGCGACCGCCTTCGCATGCTGGCAGCCGCATGTGCTCTCCGCCGCGGCCTGCCCGGCGCCTGCAGGCGGATCGCTAACCGTGGAGCGCTGGCCGCTACTCGCCTCCCACGCGATCCGCTTGATGTTCAGCAGGTGCTGCGGCCCGATGTTGTCGCTGGTGATGTTGCCGCCGAGCGCGCCGCAGCCCAGCGTCATCGCCGGAAACAGGTTGGTCGTCGCCCCGATCGAGCCCAGCGGCGACGGGCTGTTCACCACCACCCGGAACGCCGGCATCCGCGCCCCGAACTGGCGCACGATCGCCTCATCGCGCGCGTGGATCACCACCGTGTGCCCCAGCCCGCCGAAGCGCAGCAGGTCGCGGCAGCGCTCGAAGCAGCGCTCGCGGTCGGCGAGAAAAAACAGCGCCAGCACCGGCGACAGCTTCTCCGCCGACAGCGGATATTGCTTCCCCATCCCCGGCAGCTCCGCCGCCAGCGCCCGCACCTCCGCGCCCACGCGCTCGCCGAAGCCCGCCATCGCCGCCAGCTTCCGCGGCGCCTGCCCCACGCACCGCGGGTTGACGCCGAAGCTCTCGCTCTGGATCAGCACCGCCGCCAGCTTCGCCGCCTCGTCCGCGTTCATCAGGTAGACGTTCTGCCGCCGCAGCTCGGCCAGCACCGCGTCGCGCAGCGCCGTCTCCGCCACGATGGATTGCTCCGACGAGCAGATCGTCCCCCAGTCGAAGCTCTTACCCGCGACCACGTCGCCCACCGCCTTCGCCAGATCGGCCGAGCGGTCGATGTAGGCCGGCACGTTGCCCGGTCCCACGCCGAACGCCGGCTTGCCCGAGCTGTAGGCCGCGCGCACGATCCCCATGCCGCCGGTGGCCAGGATCACGCGCGTCTTCGGATGGCTCATCATCGCCTGCGTCCCGCCCCGCGTCGGCGTCGAGAAGCAGCCGATCAGATCGTCCGGTGCGCCCTGCTCCACCGCCGCCCGGTGCATCAGCCCCACCGTCTCGCAAATGCAGCGCATCGCCGCCGGGTGCGGGCTGAGCACGATCGCGTTGCCCGCCTTGAGCGAGATCAGGATCTTGTAGATCGCCGTCGAGGTCGGGTTGGTGCAGGGCAGGATCGCCGCCACCACGCCCATCGGCTCGCCCAGCTCGATGATCTTCGCCGCCGCGTCCTCGCGCAGCACGCCCACCGTGCGCTGCCCGCGGATCGCGCTGTAGACCCGCTGCGACGCGAACAGGTTTTTCTGGACCTTGTCTTCCGCCTTGCCGTAGGTGGTCTCTTCCACCGCCAGCCGCGCCAGCCGCTCCGCGTTCGCGGTCGCCGCCGCCGCCATCGCCGCCACGATCGCGTCCA
>JAKAOE010000011.1 GCA_021823305.1 Acidobacteriota bacterium | reverse complement strand
CTTCCACTCGCCGCGCTCGATCGCGGCGCGGATCTCGCCCGGCGTCTTGCCCTTCATCGTCTGCTGGTAGGCGTACACGCCCTCCATCATGCAGGTCTGGCAGATGGAGGCGTGGTCGCCGGCGAAACAGTCGAGCAGGCTGCGATGGCCGAGTTCCTTGTCGCAGCCGCAGTAACACGGCTCCTGGTAGAGCACGCCGCGCACCTTGGCCGCCAGGGCGTAGGCCGCCCGCACCCGCGGGTCGCCAAACTGCGCCGGATTCAGCGTCGGCGGCAGCGCCGACAAACCGCCCTTGGGCAGCCGGCTGTGGAAGGGGGGCACCCCCGCCTCGCGCACCACCGGCGCCTGCGCCGGCTTGGCTCGCTGCTGCGCGCTGGCGGTCATGCCGCACGCCAGCACGCCGGTCACCAACAAGACTCCGAGACTGCGCATAAGGGCATTGTATTCTAATTTGACTTTGGCCCTGCGCGAACAGCTCGAGTACGCGCCGGTGCGGGCGGCGCTGGGGGTGATGGGGAGGCTGCCGCGGCCCTGGGCGCGCGGCCTCGGCATCGCCGTCGCGGGCGGCTTCTACCTCGCGCACCGGCGGCTGGTGCGCGTGGGCCGCCGCAACCTGGCGCTGGCCTTCCCGGAGCTGGAAGAGCGCGAGCGGCGCCGCCTGCTGCGCCGGCTGTATCGCCATCTCGGCCGCCAGATGGCGGAGTTTTGCCTGCTGCCGCGCCTGACGCCCGGCAATCTCGACCGCGTCATGGCCACCGCCGGCCGCGAGCATTACCTCGCGGCGGTCGCCAAGGGGCGCGGCGTGCTGGTGCTCACCGCCCACCTCGGCGCCTGGGAGCTGTCGAGCTACGGCCACAGCGTCGCCGGCTATCCCATGAAGTTCGTCATCCGCCCGCTCGACAACCGCCGCCTCAACCGCCTGGTGAACGACATCCGCGGCCGCCACGGCAACCGCCCCATCGGCAAGGGCGAGTTCGCCCGCGGCCTGCTGCAGGCGATGGCGGACAATGAAACCGTGGGCGTGCTGCTCGACCAGAACTCCTCGCCCCCGCAGGGCGTCTTCGTGCCCTTCTTCGGCCGCGCCGCCTGCACCGCCGCCGGCCCGGCCAAGATTGCGCTCAAGACCGGCGCCGCCGTGCTCCCCGGCTTCACCGTCTGGGAGGAGGCGCAGCGGCGCTACGTGCTCTATTTCGAGCCCGAGATCGAGCTCGTGCGCAGCGGCGACGAGGACGCCGACGTGGTGGAAAACACCGCGCGCTTCACCGCGGTGATCGAGCGCTGGGTGCGGCGCTACCCCGACCAGTGGCTGTGGGTGCACCGGCGCTGGAAGACGCGCCCGGCGGGCGAGGCTCCGCTCTACCCATGAAGCGCCCCGCTCCGCGCCAGGCCGCGCTCGCCGCCGGCTGGGCGGCGCTGGCCTGGGCCATGCTGCTCGCCGGCCTGGGCGCGTTCGGCGTGACCGGCCCGGACGAGCCGCGCTATGCCGCCATCGCCGCCGCCATGGCGCGCAGCGGCGATTTCGTCTCGCCCCGCCTCTGGGGCCGCCTGTGGCTGGAAAAGCCGGTGCTGCTCTACTGGCTGGCGGCGCTGGCCGACCGCCTGCGCGGCGTCTCCACCGCCGCCTCGCGCCTGCCCAACGCGCTGCTCGCGATCGCGCTCAGCGCCGCGCTGGGCGGGTTCCTGGCGCGCGCCCGCAGCCGCCGCGCCGGCTGGCTGGCCGCCTACCTCAGCCTGTCCACCGCCTTCCTCTTCGCCTTCGGCCGCGCCGCCACCACCGACATGACCCTCACCGCGCCGTTCGCACTGGGCATGCTGGCCTTCTATTTCGCCGTCATTGACGGGCGCGGGCCCCAGCGCGGCTGGCTGGCGGCGGGCGCGGCCGCCCTCGGACTCGCCACCCTGGCCAAGGGGCCGGTCGCGGTGGTGCTGGCGGCGCTGGCGCTGGCCGGCTTCGCCGCCGCCCAGCGGCGCTGGCGCATCTTCCGCCGCCTGCTTTCGCCCCTGCCCATCGCCGTTTTTTTCGCCGTCGCCGCGCCCTGGTACGCCGCGCTGACCTGGCGCCATCCCCGCTTCTTCCGCTTCTTCTTCCTGCAGCAGAACCTCGAACGCTTCGCCACCAACCGCTATCAGCACCCGCAGCCGTTCTGGTTCTACCTCCCGGTGCTGGCGCTGGCCCTGTTCCCCTGGTGCGGCTGGCTCGGCCTGCCGCTCGGCGACGCCGCCGGCCGCCTGCGCCGGGAGGGTTGGCGCGCCTGGCGCGGCGCCGATCCGCTCGCCACCTACCTGGCGATGTGGCTGCTGGCGCCGCTGGCGTTCTTCTCGCTCTCGCAGTCCAAATTGCCGGGCTACATCCTGCCCGCCATCCCCGCCGCAGTGGCGCTGATCGCGGTCAGCGCCGACCGGCACTGGCAGCGGCTGCCGCGCGGGCCGCTGCTGCTCAGCGCCGTGCTCGCCGGCCTCGTGCCTTGGGCGGTGTGGGATGCGCCGCGCGCCTCCGCGGCACCGGCGGCGATCGCCGCCGGGGCCGCCGCCGTGGCCGGGCTGGCTGCGCTGGCCTGGCGCCGCCGCGGCGCCGCGTTGGTGGGCGCCACTTGCGCCCTGCTCGCCGGCGGCGTGCTCGCGCTCACCCGACCGCCCCGCAGCCGCGCCCTCGACTCCGCGCTCAGCGGCCGTCCGCTGGCGCGCGCCCTCCAGGCCGGCTGCGGCACCGGCCTGCCCGCCGCCTGCGCCGGCCGCCCGCTCTACCAGTGGAACCTCGACCGCGGCCGCCTTTACGGCGCCGAGTTTTACCTCAACGCGCGCCTGACGCCCTGGCCCGCGCACCCCGCCTGCGCCCCCGCGCTGCTGATCCTCAACCCCGGCTCGCTGCCCCGGTTCCGCGCCCGCTTCCCGCAAATGCAGCTCCGGCCGACAAGCATTGACGGGCGCGGGCCCCAGCGCGGCTACGCCTCGCGTCCCGCTTGTGCTCACGCCGGGTCGGGGCCCCAGTGGCCCCAACCCGGCGCTGCGCCTCGCCGGGGCCGCACCTCCTCGCTTCCCGGGGGCGGGCTCGCTGCGACGCTCGCCCCCTTCGGAATTTCGCGGCCATCCCGCGCCTGCTTTGCCCGCGGGCAAAAGGCGCGGCCCCCGCGAGCGGTGGCGGCGCCGACCGGAAACCCTGCCTGGATCGTGCTGGCGGTTACTTGCCGCCGCCGATAGTCTGCAGCGCGGCCTGGGCGTTCTTGGCGTTGGGGCCGTTGGGCGCCAGCTTGAGCGCCTGCTTCAGCGCCTGCACCGTGCCCGGCGGCGGAATCAGCTTCTGCGTCTTGGGGTCGGTTTTCGACTGGCCCAGCAGGCAGATACCCTTGTAGTACCAGGCGTCGGCGTTGTTGGGGTCGAGCGTCAACAGCTTGGTGAACGCCGCCTCCGCGCCCGCCATGTTGCCGTGGTTGAGCAGCACCACGCCCATGTTGTACATCGCCGTCTTGGCCTGGGTCGGGTCCATCGCCGCCGCCTTGGCGAAGGCCGCGTCGGCCTCGTCCACGTTGCCCGCCTCCGACAGCACCGTGCCCAGGTTGATGATGTAGCCGGCGTCGGTGGGCTTGAGCGCGATCGCCTTCTGGTAGGCCGCCGCGGCCTGGTTGTAATGCTTGGCGTGGTCCAGATCCTCGGCCAGGTTGGCGAAGAGCACGTCGTGCTTCTGGTCAATCGTCACCGCCTGCTGCATCACCGCCACCGCCTTGTCGTACTGCTTGGCCGCGACGTATGCCTTGTTCTGCTTCAGCAGCGTGTTCAGTTGCCCGATCTTGGCGTTGGCCGCGTTGGCCGCCGCCACCTTCTTGGCGTACGCCGCCGCCGCCTCCTTGCTCATCCCCGGCGGCGGGGCCGTCCCGGCCGCCTCCTGCTCCATCAGCGCCAGGTTGATGGTGAAGCGCACCGTGGTCCCGAACTCGGACTTGAGCCCTTTCTGGATCAGGATCGGCTTCTGCCCGGGCGGCGTCACCGTGACGTCAAACGAACCCAGCGGCAGCGTGTAGTAGGCGAACTGGCCCTTCTTGTTGGTCTTGATGGTGTACTTGCCGTTGTTTTCACTGTTGACGAAGGTCACCACCGCCTTGGGCATCGGCTTGCCGTCGGCGCCGATGACCGTACCTTTGAACCCGCGCGACATCTGCGCCGAAAGCGCGCTCGCGCCCATCAGCATGGCGCCCGCCACCGCCAAGCCCGCCAGCTTGCTCATCACCGTCTTCAACATGCCTCCTCCTGGTTCGCGTACCCGATCGGATCGTCCGCACCCGCCTGCCGAAACGCGCGCCGCCGTAGGCGGCAACTGTCGCACTGCCCGCACGCCTGAGCGGAATTTTGGTAACAAGACCACGATAATGGAAAGGGCGCGTCCAGTTCAAGTCCGAGCCGCACGATTTCCGCCTTGCTCATCCCGATCAGCGGCGTTTCGATGCGGACGCGCCCCGCGCGCGTCCCCAGCCGCAGCAGCGCGTTGAACGCCTCATAGTATTCCGGGCGGCAATCCGGATAGCCGGAACTGTCCGGCGCCACCGCCCCGATCACAATCGCCTCCGCCCCGATCACTTCCGCCCACGACACCGCCGCCGCCAGAAAATGCGCATTGCGGAAGGGTACATAGGTCACCGGAATGACTGCTTCGTCAATTCCACCTTCCGGCACCGGAATTTGCGTGTCGGTCAGCGCCGAGCCGCCGATCAGCCGGAAAAAATCGGTCTCGATCACCAGCCGGTCCTCCACCTGGTAGTGGTCCGCGATCGCCGTGAACGCCTCGCGCTCGCGCGCGGCGGTGCGCTGGCCGTAATCGAAGTGCAGATACGCCGGGCGCCGGCCGCGCTGCGCCAGCGCCGCGCACACGCAGCTATCCATGCCGCCGCTGACCAGCACGATGGTGTCCGGGTTCATACCCCCTGCCGCTCCGGTTCCCAGATGAATTTGTGGATCTGCAAGCTCAGACGCGCCGGCACCGCGTCGGCCAGCATCCAGCCGGCCAGCTCGGCTGGGTCCAGCAGGCATTGCGCGCTGCTGCGCTCGCCCCGCGCCTGCTGGCGGAAAGCCGGCGAAAACAGCAGCCCCGGGCGTTCGCCGCCGAGCCGGTGCTCGGCCAGGAAGCGCCGGGCGAATTCGTAGTCGCCGCGGTCGGCCAGCACGAACTTCAGCTCGTCCCAGGGCTGCAGCAGCTCCAGATTGGACGCGCGGAACTTGCCCGCCTCGCCGCTCGCCGGGCACTTGACGTCCACGATCTTCACCACCGCCGCCGGCACCGCCGCCAGATCGCGCTCGCCACTGGTCTCCAGCAACACCGTATAGCCGCGGTCCAGCAGGGCTCGCGCCAGCGCCGCCACCTCCGCCGCCTGCAGCAGCGGCTCGCCGCCGGTGATCTCCACCCGCCGGCAGGGAAAGCGCCCGACCGCCTCCAGCACCGCTTCCCGCTCCATCCGCCGGCCGCCGTAAAAACTGTATTCGCTGTCGCACCAGCGGCAGCGCAAGTTGCAGCCGGTGAGCCGCACGAACACGCAGGGCAGCCCGGCGTGGCTGGATTCGCCCTGAATGGAATGGAAGATTTCCGTAATCTGCAGCGCCATCTAAAGCGAGTACTTCGCCGCCGTGGTGTCGGTTTCGTACACGGTGACCGACTTCACCGCAATCCCGCCGCCCGCGCTGTCCAGGTGGCCGCTGATGCGTTCAAACAGCACCCGCGCCAGGTTCTCCGCCGAAGGGTTGATCTCCTGAAACGGCTCCAGATCGTTCAGGTACTGATGATCGAGCCGGCCGGTTTCACGCCGGATCATCGTCTTGAGGTCCTTGAAGTCGTAGAGCAGGCCGATGCCGTTGAGCTCCTTGCCCGCCAGGCGGACGCGCACCCGGTAGTTGTGCCCGTGCGGGTTCTCGCACTTGCCGCGGTAACCACGCAAGGCATGGCCGGAGGAAAAGGTCTCGTCAACCGTGATCTCAAACATGCGGAGAGCCTATTGTACCGCCGCGGATGCCGGCGAGCCCCCGCGCGACGACGTTCTAGCGCGCCCAGCGCAGCGCCAGCCCTGCCAGCGCGCCGGCGGCGGCCTGCTCCAGACCGCGCGCCGGGCCGAAGCCGGCGCCCAAGGCGCGCACCGGCGGCAGGAGCGCGAACGCCGCCCCCGAACGCAGCCCCCAGCCGGAGCACGGCACCAGGTGGGCATAGGCGGCGGCCACGGCGCCACCCGCCAGCACGCGCCCCAGGACCTGCGCGCGGCTGTGGCCGCGCCCGATGCAGAGCTCCACCACGGCGGCCGCCAACACGCCCGCCGCGGCGGACTCGATCACGCGCTGGGCCGGCCGCATCTCCCTCTGGATGCGCGGCCGGGGCGTGACGCTGCGCGGTGTCTTAGTTGTTGTTGGTCTTGATCACCGCCTGGTAGCCGTCGGCGGTCAGGCGCGAACGCATCGCCTCGGCTTCCGGGCGGGTCATATAGGGGCCGACCTCGACCCGGTATAGCTGGTCCGCCTGGTTGGGCACCGGTGTGACCACGTTGGCGGGGTAGCCGCGATTCTGCAGCGCCCGGGCCAGGCTCTGGGCGTCGTCCAGCATGCCGGCGAAGACCTGCACCAGGTACACCCCGCCCGCCGCCAACTGTTTCTCATCGGTGGGCTGGATGCCGGGTGTGGCCGTGGGCGGCTGGGGCGCCGGATTCGCCGTCGCGGCCGGCGGCGGAGGCGCGCCCGCGCTGGCGGCGGGCGGGTTGGAGGCCGCCACCGCGCCGCCGCCAGCCGCCGGGTTGGCGGGCGCAGGCGCCGTCCCCGGCAGCGCCGCCGGCGGAGCGCCCGCCGGCGTGGTTTGGCTTGCAGCCGCGACCGGCGGCGGCGAGAGCGTGTTGGGCGTCTGGTCCGACTCGGCGGCGCCGAGCTGCGCCGGGTTGGGCGCCTCCACGCCGTTCGGCTGACTGGCAGTCGAAGTCTTCACCGGAGGGGCGCTGCCCAGCGTGAAGTTGGCCGGGATGGCGTGCTTGCCGATGGTATAGCCGAAGGCGAAGAACATGCCGCACACCACCGCCAGCGCCAGCAGCCCGGCAAGCACCGTCTTGGTGCCCACTTCGAGCTGGTAGGCCGGCTTGCCGCGCCGCGGCCGCTCCGCCTGCTCGCTGCGTCGTTCCGCCGGTTTCATGAACTCGCCGTCCCGCCTCCGCCCGGCGCCGGGCCGCTTCCGCCCGCGGCCGGCTTGCCGCCCCAGAACGGCGCCGCGCCGCCCGGCCGGCCCTTGAGAAACACGTCAATCAGGTCCAGCGGCAGCGGAAACACCACGGTGGTGTTCTTTTCCGTGCCGATCTCCACCAGCGTCTGCAGGTAGCGCAGGGTCAGCGCGATGGGTTCGCTGGCGATCACCGCCGCCGCCTCCGACAGCCGGTTGCTGGCTTCGTACTCGCCGTCGGCGTGGATGATCTTGGCGCGCTTCTCGCGCTCCGCCTCCGCCTGGCGCGCGATCGCGCGCTGCATCGTCTCGGGCAAATCCACCGCCTTGATCACCACGTCGGTCACCTTGACCCCCCAAGGCTCGGTACGCTCGTCCAGGATGCCCTGCAGGCGCGAGTTCACCTTTTCGCGGCTGGAGAGCAGATCGTCGAACTCCACCTCGCCCAGCACCGCGCGCAGCGTGGTCTGCGCGAACTGCGAGCTGGCGAAGCGGAAGTTGCGCACCTCCACCACCGCCTTCAGCGGATCGATCACGCGGTAGTACACCACCGCCGTGACCGTGGCGGTGACGTTGTCGCGCGTGATGATGTCCTGCGGCGGCACATCGAGCGTATCCACCTGCAGGGAGACGCGCACCAGCCGGTCAATGACGGGAAAGATCAGCACCAGCCCCGGCCCCTTGGCCGTGCCCAGCACGCGGCCCAGGCGGAACACCACGCCGCGCTCGTACTCGGCCAGCACCTTGATCGCCGACATCAGAAATAAGATGACGATGACCGCGACAACGAGGACAGGAATCATGGCCGCTCCGCTCCCTTCCGCATCTGCGATTCTACTGCCTTCCGCCGGCGGCGCCGCGGCCGCCGGAGTGATCAGCCGGCTACCCGCGTCAGCTCTCGCCCGCCGCGCGCGGCGCGTCCTCGGGCGCCACCTCGAGCGTGAGCCCGTCCACCCCGCGCACCCGGACCGCCGCCCCGGCCGCGATCGGCGCCGCCGCCCGCGCCGCCCAGCGTTCGCCGTGCACCAGCACCGTGCCGCGCAGGCCGAGCGCGGTGAGCGCGGTCCCGCTCTCCCCCACCAGCCCCTGCGCCCCGGTCGTCACCCGGTGCCGCCGCGCCCGCACCACCAGCTCCACCAGCAGCAGGCTGACCGCCCCGAACCCCCCCCCCCCGCCGATCGCCACCCCGGTCTGCACCCGCATCTGCGGCACCGGCGAGTTCACCAGCAGGATGCCGCCCAGCGCGATCGCCGTCACCCCGCCCAGCGCCAACACGCCGTGCGTGGTGAACTTCGCCTCCAGCGCCAGCAGCGCCACCCCCACGAACAGCAGCCCCGCCCCCGCCCAGTCAATCGGCAGCAGCGATAGCGCGAACAGCGACAGCACCGCCAGGATCACGCCCGCCACCCCCGGCAGCACCGCCCCCGGGTGGGTGAACTCGATGTAGATCAGCAGCCCGCCGAGGCAGAGCAGCACGAACGCGAGCGTGGCGTTCATGTCCAGAATGCGCTCGCGCAGGCTCATGGCGTATCGCTCCACCGGCGCGCCCGCCAGCGCCAGCGTCTGTTGGCGGCCGTTCAGGCGGGTGATGGTGCGTCCGTTGAGCGCAGCGAGCAGGTGCGGCAGGTCGGGCGCGGTGAGATCGATCAGCCCGCCGGCGAGCGCTTCCTGGTCGGTGAACGACTCGCTCTGGATCACCCCTTGCTGCGCCAGCTTCAGGTTGCGGTGGCGCTGGGTGGCGATGCTGCGGATGAAGGCCGCCGCGTCGCTTTGCATCTTCGCCGCCTCGATCTTGTCCGGCTCGCCGCCCAGCAGCACCGGATGCGCCGCGCCGGTGTTGGTGCCCGGCGCCATGGCGGCGACGTCGCAGCTCAGCAGGATGTAGAACCCGGCCGAGGCGGCGCGCGAACCGCTGGGCGCGACGAAGCCGATCACCGGCACCGGCGAGGCAAAGATGTGCTGGATGATGGAGCGCATCGCCGTATCCAGCCCGCCCGGCGTGTTCATCTCCAGCACCGCGGCCGCGGCCTGGTGCCGCGCCGCGTAAGCCAGCCCGCGCGCGATGTACTCCGCGCTCACCGTGTTCACCGTATCGTCCAGCGTGATCACCACCACCGGCTTGGCCGGCGCGGGCGCGGGCGCCGCGCCCAGCGCCGGCAGCGCCAGCGCCAGCCCCGCCACCCAGCGCGCCAGCCCGCGCTTACTCATGCGCCGCCCCCAGTTTCTTCTGCACCTCGAGCGCCGCCGCGTTGGCCGGATCGAGCGCCAGCGCCGCCCGCGCCTCGCGGCCCGCGCGCGCGCGATCGTGGCGCGCCCACCAGACCTGCGCCAACCCGGCGTGCGCCGCCGCCAGCGCCGGCGAATCGGGCGGCGCCGCCGCCAGCACCGCCTGGTAGGCCTGCGTCGCGCCCGCCCAGGCGCCCTGCCGCTGCAGGTGCTCGCCCTGTTCGAGCTCGGCCTGGATCCGCTGCGCCGGCGGCAGCGCCTGCCAGCGCGCCTGCGAGGCCCGCGCCACCGCCCGCGCCAGTTGGCGGTAACCGGCGGCGGGAAACGCGGTCTCCAGCTCGCCCGGCGCCGGCCGCCCTTGCGCCCGCGTCTGGGCCAGCGCCAGATTGTGCATCACCGCCGGCAGCGGCAACCGCCGCGTCAGCGCCTGGAACGTCTTCGCGGCGTCGTCGAAATGCCCCAGCCGGTACGCCGCCAGCCCGGCGGTGAACTGCGCCTGCGCGTACTCCGGCGCGCCCGGCGGAATCCGCTGCAGCCAGTAGAGCGCGTCGGCGTCGTGCTGCGCCGCCCACTCCGCCCGTCCCAGCGCCAGCGCCACCCGGCTGTCGCTCGGGCTCAGGCGCATGGCGACTTGCAGCAGGGCGATCTTGCCCGCCCCCTCCGGCGCCAGCCGCGCGCGGATGAAGTCCTCGTAGGCCGGCAGCGGCAGCGGCGGCGGCGCGGCCGCGGCCGCCGCGCCCGGCGCCACCAGCCCGCGCAGCGCCTTGCCCAGCGCGGCCTGCAGCTTCTCCAGATCGGTGATCTGGCCCTGCTCCAGCGCCGGCCGCGTCAGGTGCTCGCGCCGCAGGTCAATCACGTCCGCCTGCGCCCGCAGCGTCTCGCCGTCGTAGTCGTACCAGCCGGTCACCAGCCAGCGCGCTCCGGCCGCGTCCGCCATCCGGATGAGCGTGGCGTGGCTCAGCGTCACCCCCGCCGCAGCGCCCACCAACTGCCGCGCCCGGTTGCGCTCCGCCTGCGTCATCACCGCCACGCCGCTGCCCGCCAGCCCCTGGCGCAGCGACACCACGAAGCTCTCCCCCAGCCAGTCCAGGCCGCTGTCGCCCGAGCGGTTGGAAAACGGCACGATCAGGCAGCTCGCGCCCGGCGCCGGCGGCGGCGGCGCCGCCGCCGCGCCCGCGGCCAGCGCGGCCGCCAGCACCGCGATCAAAACGCGAAATGCCCCCGACCGTTTCAACGGATACAATTATATGTCCCAAGGATTCGCTGATTCCGCCATGCCCACCGACCACGGCTTCTCCACCCGCGCCATTCACGCCGGCCAAGCCCCCGATCCCTCCACCGGCGCCGTCAACGTCCCCATCTACGCCTCCTCCACTTACGTGCAGGAGGAGATCGGCAAACACAAGGGCTACGAATACTCGCGCGTCAGCAACCCCACCCGCACCGCGCTCGAGCTGAACCTCGCCGCCCTCGAAGGCGGCCACAGCGCGCACGTCTTCGCCAGCGGCATGGCCGCCATCCAGGCCGTCCTGTCGCGCTGCTCCGCCGGCGACCACGTCATCTGCGGGCGCAACGTCTACGGCGGCACGCCCCGCCTGTTCAATCAGGTCCTCGCCCGCTTCGGCCTGCGCTTCACGTACGTGGATACGCGCGAGCCCGAACGCATCACCGGCGCGCTCGAGGCCCGGACCAGGCTCGTCTTCGTCGAAACTCCGACCAATCCGCTGATGGAGCTCTGCGACCTGCGCGCCTGCGCCGACGCCGCCCACCGCGGCGGCGCCGAGCTGGTTGTGGACAACACCTTCATGAGCCCCTACTTCCAGCGCCCGCTGGAACTGGGCGCCGATCTCGTCGTCCACTCCACCACCAAGTTCCTCAACGGCCATAGCGACGGCCTCGGCGGCGTGGTCGTCGCCGCCAACGAAGGGCAGGCCGAGGAGTTCCGCTTCCTGCAAAAGGCCATGGGCGCCATCCTCAGCCCGTTCGAGTGCTTCCTGGTGCTGCGCGGCGTCAAGACGCTGGCGGTGCGCATGCGCCAGCACGACACCAACGGCCGCCGCCTCGCCGCCTGGCTCGTCCGCCAGCCCAAAGTCCTGGCCGTGCATTATCCCGGCTTGCCGCAGCACCCGCAGCACGAGCTCGCCCGGCGCCAGATGTCCGGCTTCGGCTCCATGATCACCATCGAAACCGGCTCGCTCGCCAACGCCAACCGCCTGCTCAGCCGGCTGCGCCTGTGCTCGCTGGGCGAGAGCCTGGGCGGGGTCGAGACGCTGGTCTCGCATCCCGCCACCATGACCCACGCCGCGCTCGGGGCCGAAGGCCGCGCCGCCATCGGCCTCACCGACGGCATGGTGCGCTTCTCGATCGGATTGGAAGAGCCGGAAGACCTCGAAGCCGATATCGCCCAGGCTCTGGCCTAGCACCTGCGCCCGGCGCGGGCGTTAGTGCACCAGGCCCATGTCGCCCACCGGCCAGTAGGCGAACACCGCGCGCCCGAAGATGTCCTGGCGCGGCACGCAGCCCCAGAACCGGCTGTCGTAGGAGCTGTCGCGGTGGTCGCCGAGCACGTAATACTCGCCCTTGGGAACCGTGACCTCGGGATAGTCGGCATAATCCTGGTAGCGCGCCGGCACATAGGGCTCGATCAGCCGCTTGCCGTTGACGTACACTTCCCCACCCCAGATGACCACGCGATCGCCCGGCAGCCCGATGATGCGCTTGATGAAGTTCTGCTTGGGGTCGCGCGGGTAGTGGAACACCACCACGTCGCCGCGCCGCAGCGGCCCCAGGTTGAACGCCATCTTGTTCACGAACAGCCGCTCGTTGTTGCGCAGTCGCGGCAGCATGCTGTAGCCCTGCACCCGCACCGGCTGGAGGACGAACAGCACCAGCGCCA
>JAKAOE010000459.1 GCA_021823305.1 Acidobacteriota bacterium | reverse complement strand
TGACGGCAACTATCGCTCGCTGATCGGGCAGGCGTCGGCGCTGGACAAGAAGGCGAACAAGCTGGAGTACGTCATCTACAACCCGGATCAGGGCAAGGGCGAAGCCACCGCCTACCTGACCGACTTTCAGCAGGATTTCCAGAGCGTCTATCGCAGCCTGGATAGCCAATGGAACCGGGCGCCGCGTCCCAGCGACTTGGCCGAATGGGCCAAGGAGCGGACGCAGCTCGCCGGCTATCTCAACCAGTACAACACCCTGATGCGTGTGGATGTGGTCGCCTACAACAAGGCCGCCGCCGCCCAGCACGCCATCACGCTGGCCGTGGCGGGGCCGGTGACGATGCCCAAGGCGGCCGGCATGGCCGCCGCCAACCGTCCGTAGCGGCGCATGCCGGCGATCGATCTGTCAGCCGACATCGGTCTCGCCGCGCTCGCGCTGCTGACCGTTAACCTGCTGCTGGGGCTGCTGCTCTCGGTCAATTTCGACCCATTGCGCAGTTGGCCCCACCGGCGGGTGGACGTATTGCGGCTTCACAACTGGACTGGCTACATCGCCTTGGCGGCGGTGACCGCCCATCCGATTCCGCTGCTGTTCTCGCCCCGGATGCGGTTCTCCCTGGCGCAGATCGCCTGGCCGCTGCACGCCCCCAGCCAGCCGGTGGAGAACCTGCTGGGCGCGATCGCTCTCTACCTGGTCGCGGTGGTGGTGATCACCTCCTACTTCCGCGTCGCGCTGGGCAAGCGGACCTGGAAGACGACGCACTATCTCTCCTACGCCGCGGCGGCGTTGTTTTTCGTCCACAGCCTGCTGCTCGATCCCGAGCTGCGCAACCGGCCGCTGGACTGGCTCGACGGCGAGAAGGTCTTCGTCGAGATCTGTTTCCTGCTCATGCTGACGGCCACCATCGCGCGCTGTCAGCACAGCCAGCGCAACACCAAACGCTTGCGCGTCACCCCGGCGGCGCCGCGGCGACCGGCCGCGGGCGTGCGCTAACGTGCGCGGGTCAGGCGGACGCGGCGGGCACGCCGTCGGCGATGACGTCCATGAAGGAGCTGACGGAAAAGACCGCGCGGCCCGAGCCGGGGTCGCCGTAGCCGGGCGGGACGGGCAGCTTGTACTTGGCGTGGGTGTCGCGCCAGGTCTCGAGCAGGCGCAGGTGGTACTCGAGCGGCGCGCCGCCGGCGTTGTCCTTGCCCAGCCGCGTCAGCGGCTCGGCGCACCAGGTGGTGAAGCGCGGGCAGATGCCGCGCGACATGAAGAACTCGAGCCCCGCGCCGGTGGAGCGGATGGCCTCCTCCACGTCGGTGAACCCGTGCGGCTTCGACATCTCGATGCCGCCGACGAAGTTCGGGATCACGTGCGCGGGGCCGAAGATTTCGGCGGCGTCGAGGATGCGGCGGTGCCACTCGGCGCGGCCCACGTAGCGGTCCTTGCCGGGGCAGAGGATCGGGAAGAGGCGCTCGTCCCAGACTTCGTAGTTGGGGTGGTAGATGCGGATACCGGCGTCCTTGAACCTCTTCGCCTCGCTCTTGGGCAGCGCCTGCGTGACCATCTTGCCGATCCAGCGCCCGGGGAAGCGGCTTTCGATCGCCTCGGCGTACTGCGCGTAAAACTCGGCCTCGGTCATGCCCTTCAGGCGGCTGGTGATGCTGCCGCCGGTGATGGTGTAGGCTCTGCTGGCGCTGTCGGTGGACGCGATGATCTCCAGCGCCTCGAGAATCTCCTCCACCGACTTCACGCCCGTGTACGGCCGGCCCTCCTGGATCTGTTGCCGGTAGTTGTTGTTGATGTCGCAGAACTGGCACTCCTCGGCGTCGCCGAAGTACTGGCAGATGCGGAAGACGGTGAGGTAGACCAGATAGCCCCACTCGATGGTGGGCGCGATCTCGATCACCCGCTTGCCGTTGGCCATGGTGCGCGTGTAGTACTCCGGCACCGGCGGAAACTTGACCTGGGTGATGGGCGTGCCTTCGACCGTGAGCTGCACCTCGCCCTCCCCGGTCGCCTCGACGCGGTAGGGCGAGTGCGGGTTAAGGCGCACGGATATGATCGTCGGCCGCAGGCCCCAGGCGCCGCCTTCGAGCCAGACCTCCTCCGGCGCGCTCCAGTGCTCGCCTTTTCCCATCTCCTTTAGCGGCACCAGATCAAAGGAGAAGATAAAGTAAGCCTTTGCCTTGAACTGCGCCGCCAGCTTGAGCGCTTCGGGAGAAAACGCCAGGCCGGTGCGCAGTACGTCCTCCTTCACTACCGCTTCGCGCGGCAGCGACGGATGCCGCTCCGCCGCCGCCTCCAGCATCGCCAGCCGGCCGGTTGTACCGTCGTTCATAGGCCTCTAGTTTATCCCGCAGCGGGAGGGCGTACCTCCGCGGCCAATGCCGTTGGGACGGCGCGCCTCAAGCGCGGGGCCGGTATCGCCGATGACTTGGATGGACAGCCTAGTTCGGGCGCCCCAAGCGAGCTGCAGCGGCGGCCTGCGGCTACAATCGAGCCTCTATGGCTGGCGTGCATGGCCCGACTGCATTCTCCAGGGTTGAGCCAAACTTCCAGGCACGGCTTCTCGCCGGTG
>JAKAOE010000458.1 GCA_021823305.1 Acidobacteriota bacterium | reverse complement strand
CCTATGCCTCCACGGCCGCGATCTGGTCCGGGTTGGTCGTGTCCAGCACGTGCACGCGCAGGCCGTCCTTCGCGGTGCCGAACACCTCGCGGTACACCTCCGGCGCCAGGCTGCTGCCGCCCATGCCCAACAGCACCGCGTCGCGATAGCCCGCCTTGCGGCATTCCGCCGCGAACGCCTGGACCTCCGCCACCTTGGCCTGCATCGCCTGCGGCAGCGCCAGCCATCCCAGCCGGTTGGCGATCTTGGCCCGCACCCCGGCGTCCGCACTCCAGAAGGCCGCATCCTTCTTCCAGACTTTCGCCGCCGCCTGCGCGCCGTCGAGCTGGGTCCACGCCGCCGTCGCCTGCGCCCTCCCCGCCGCCGGCGCTGCGATCGTCTGGCTCAGCGCCGCGACCTTCACCTTCAGCCCGGCGATCAGTTCCAGAAAGGATTTTTCGAACGAGTCCACGCCCTCGTTCTGCAGCTCGAGCGCCACCTGCTCCATGTCGATGCCGGCCTGCGCCAGCCCGTCCAGCACCGCCTCCACCTCCCGGCCGTAGTTCGCCATCGCCTCGCGCAGCCGGTCGGCCGGTTGGCCGTGGTCGCGGAACGCCTCCACGGTCGCATCCGGCATGGTGTCCACCGTGTGCGCGCCGATGAGCGCGTCGGCGTAGAGCGTGTCCGGATACTTCGGGTTCTTGGTCGAGGTCGAGGCCCACAGCAGCCGCTGCGGATGCGCCCCCGCCGCCTTGAGCTTTTCCCAGCGCGGCCCGGCGAACGTCTGCTCGAAATACTGGTACATGCGCCGCGAGTTCGCGATCCCGGCCTTGCCCTGCAGCTCCGGATGCGCCGCCAGGCGCGCATCCACCTTCGTGTCCACCCGGCTCACGAACAGGCTCGCCACCGAGGCCAGCTTGCCGATCGGCTGCTTCGCCGCCAGGCGCTTCTCCAGCGCGCCCAGGTAGGCCTCCACCACCGCCTGATAGCTTCTGAAGCCGAACATCAGCGTGATGTTGATGTTGATGCCTTCGCTCAGGCAGGCCGCGATCGCCGGAATGCACTCCGGCGTGGAGGGAATCTTCACCATCACGTTCGGCCGGTTCACCCGCTGCCACAGCATGCGCGCCTGCGCCATCGTCCCGGACGCGTCCCGCGCCAGGTCGGGGAAGACCTCGATCGAGCAGAACCCGTCGGCGCCGCCCGAGGCGTCGTACACCGGCCGCAGCACGTCGCACGCGCCCTGGATGTCGGCGATCATCAGCTCGAGGAAGATCTCCTCGGCCGGCCGCGTCCACAGCCGCCGCGTGTCGGCGTCGTAGGCGGTGCCCTGCGCCAGCGCCTTGGCGAAGATGGTCGGGTTCGAGGTCAGCCCGCGCAGCCCGTCCTCGCGCACCATGCGCGCCAGCCCGCCGTCGAGCAGCATCTCGCGCCGGATGTTGTCGTACCAGAAGCTCTGTCCCAACTCGTGCAGCCGCTGCAGCGGATTCGGCATGGCTTTCGTTCCCTCCCGTCGGGATTCAATACTTCTCTTCCAGGATAGCGACTTTGCCCACCCGCCGCCTATGCCGTTCTGCGCCCGAGAACTTCGCCCCGAGAAAAATCTTCACGATGTCCGCCGCCGCCTCCGGCCCGATCACCCGCGCTCCCAGGCAGAGCACATTGCAGTCGTCGTCCTCCACCCCCTGGTGCGCCGAAAAGCAATCGTGGCAGCAGCCCGCGCGGATGCCGGGCAGCTTGTTCGCCGCCACCGTCGCCCCCACCCCCGAGCCGCACACCAGCACCCCGCGCTCGGCCCTGCCCTGGAGAATCGCCAGCCCCAGCGCCTCGGCGTAATCCGGGTAGTCCACCGGATCGGGCGTGAACGTGCCCAAATCAACGACCTCCGCTCCGCACCCCGCCAGCACCTCAAGCAGGCGTTCGCGCAGCGGATACCCGCCATGATCGCAAGCCAACGCAACTTTCATGCTCTAAGGGTACCAGCCGCCCGCGCTATTCCCGCCGCAGCGCCGCCGCCGGAGCGATCCCCGCCGCCCGCCGCGCCGGCAGCCACGCCGCCGCCAGCGCCGCCGCCACCAGCAGCGCCGCGGAGACCGCCAGCGTCACCGGATCGCCCGGCTTCACGCCGAACAGATACGCCCGCAGCACCCACGTCGCGAGCCATGCCCCGCCCACGCCGATCACCGCGCCCGCCGCCGCCCAGCGCGCGGCGCACCCCAGCACCAGCCCCAGCACCGCGCCCCGGTCCGCTCCCAGCGCCATGCGCACGCCCACCTCGCGCGTGCGCTCCGCCGTCCACGTTCCCACCGCGCCGTAAACCCCCACCATCGCCAGCAGCAGCCCCAGCCCCGCCGCGATCGCCAGCAGCTTCATCAGGAATCGCTGCCGCGTGATCGAGTTAATGAGGATTGTGCTCAGCGGCTGCGGGTCAACTAACGGAATATCGCGATCCACGCTCGCCGCCGCCGCCCGCACCGGCCGCAGCATCGCCGCCGGATCGCCTGCGGTCTTCAGGACGAGCCGCAACCCAGCCCGCGGGACCTGCGCCTCGGAAAAGTACATCTCCGGTCGAACCTTCCAGCCGTAAGCGGCGACCTGTG
>JAKAOE010000457.1 GCA_021823305.1 Acidobacteriota bacterium | reverse complement strand
CGCCGGCCCGGCCGTGACCAGCGCCTGCAGCCACTCCCGCGCCGCGTGGCGGTCGTAGAGCGAGCCCCGGGTACGGTGGTGGCCGGCCTTGCTCAGGCCCGCGTCCACCAGGTAGCGTCCCACCGCCGCCGCCTGGCCGCGCTCGCTCTCGAACACCCGCAGGTAGGTGCTCCACGCCGGCTGGCTGCGCAGGCCGGGTAGCAGCTCGCCGGGCGAGAAATGCTCGCCCGGGTACTTGTCCAGTGCCTGCAACAGCTCGGCCGCCAACGCGCGGCTCTGTGGGAACGAATCCGCCATGACTCCTGACACTCGGGTAGCGCTCTCACTGCTGCCCGCGCTTCCGCCTTGCCGCTAGCATCTGTGAAAGAAATCGTGCAAGTCAAGGAAAAACCTGAGCGGAATCCTGTGTGTCACCAACGCGTGAAAGACAGTAACCATAGCATCTAGAGTGAGTTGGAAATTTCACTGCCCGCTGGCGCCGGCGCCGGTCAATCGGGGGGCAGCGCCAGCGCCGCCAGGGCGAAAAACAGCAGCAGGTTGGCGGGGATGTGCAGGTTGAAATCCACCCAGGAGTGTACCAGCAGGCCCATACACCCCATCGCCGCCGCCACCGCCATCGGCACCGCCGGCGGGGCGCGCAGGCCGGTCGGCAGCAGCGCCGGCGGCCAGCGCCGCAGCCGCCGCAGGAACTCCCCCGCCCATATCGCCCAGAACAGCGCCGCCAGCAGCGCGCCGATCAGCCCGGTCTCGGCCAGCAGCTGCAGGTAGTCGTTGTGGGCGTAGGCGTAGGTCACGCCGTCGTCGAAGCGGGCGTAAGCCGGGTATACATAGGCCCACGTCCCCAAACCCCAGCCGGTCAGCGGCCGGGCGTCGAACATCGCCAGTGTGCTGGCGTTCAGTGCGGCGCGCTGCTCCAGGCTGGGGCCGAAGGCGGTCGTGTCCTCCAGCCGCCGTTGCAGCCGCTGGCTGCCGAGCAGTAGCACCAGCCCCAGCGTCATCCCGCCCGCCACCCCCAGCGCCTGCCAGCGCGACCGGCGCTCCTGCCGTTCCAGCCGCCGCGCCCGCTCGCCCCGCCGCCGCTGCAGGTACGCCAGGATCGCCAAGCCCGACGCCGCCTCCGCGGTCAGCGCCATCAGCCCGCCGCGGCTGGCCGCCAGCACCATCGCCGCCACCCCCAGCGCCGGCGGCGCCGCCCAGGGCAGAAACTCCACCCAGTCCCGTCCACGCTGGCGATACGCCGCCACCGCCGCCATCGGCAGCAGCATCTCCATGCAGCCGGCGAAGTGGTCGCGGTTGACGAAGCTGCCCGCCGGGCTGGCGTAGGCGTAGGTGAACGTCCAGTACACGCCGTGGCTGGCAGTCAGCGCCTCCAACAGCGCCAACAGCGCCAGCGCCGCTGTGAACACGCTGAAGCTGCGTGCCAGCCAATCCACGTCCACGTCCCCGCGGTAGGTCTGCGACACCAGCAGGAACAGCGCTCCCGCCGCCCCCAGGTGCAGCAGCGCGGTCGCCGTCGCTGCCGGCACCGCGCTCAGCCGGCTGTCGTATTGCAGCGCCGCCCAGGCGCCGAACAGTACGATCGGCGCGTAGATTGGCCGCCAGCGCCATTGCATCCTGCCCTGCCCGCACTCCCATGCCCACACGCCCAGGGCGGCGAAGATCAGCAGGTAGGCGATGCCGTAGGCCCAGCCGTAGACGCCGCCGAAGGCCCAGATCGCGAACCCCACCGCCGCCAGCGGCACTCCCAGCAGCACGCGCCGCCGCAGTTCTTCGCCCGCCAGTTTCGGCTTGGACGCGCCCGGCAGTCCGGCGGGCGCGTAGGCATGAAGTTCCCCGTTCATCGCAGCGCGACTCCGCTGAGCAGCGCCTTCAGGTGCAGCGGCAACTCGCCGTTTGGCCGCTGGTAGTGCACTTCGAGTTGATAGGTGGCGGCCGCGGGGGAGCCCGCCGTTGCGCCCGGCAGCCGGAACGTGCCCTGCGTCCGCTGCCAGACGTCGGCCAGCGGCAGCGCCACCTCGCCCAGCACCGTGCCCGTCAGCGTGGTCAGCCGCAGGCTCAAACCTGAGCCGGTGGCGCCTGCCAGCGCCCGCGTCCACGCGCTGACGGTGAGCGTCGTGCCCGGCCGCGCCAGCAGCCATTGCTGCGCCAGCGCTGCGTCGTCCGGCTGGTTGCCGTCGAAGGCGAACTCGGCCGCGCTCGGGTGGGCGCGGTCGGCGGTGAGCACCTGGTAGAAACGCACCCCGTTGCCGCCCGGCCGCCGCCAGCCGACGATGGCGCGCAGCGCCGACGTCCGATCGGGCGCCACCGCCGCCACCGCCTCCCGCCGCAGCGGGTCGAAGTCACCGTCCGCCACGTAGGGTGGCCGCGCGCCTTTGGTCGGGAACCGTAGCAGGCCGGCGGCGCGCAGCGCCTGCCAGGCCGCCGGCGCTTGTGCCGGCCACCGCCGCCAGGTCGCGGCCAGCCACTGCAGCAGCGCCGCGCGCCGCTGCTCCGCCTCCGCCGGCGCCGCCGGCCGCAATCCCAGCAGCCAGTCCGCCGCGCCCGCCGCCGCCGCGGCGGCGCCGCGCGCCACCGCCGCCTGCAG
>JAKAOE010000010.1 GCA_021823305.1 Acidobacteriota bacterium | reverse complement strand
CGGTGATCGGCGTCGCCATGATGGGCAACGGCATCGCCCACGTGCTGGCCAAGTTCGGCTATAGCGTCACGCTGGTGGAGGCGAACAAGGAAGCGCTGGTGCGGGCGCGCGGCACGATCGAGAAGAACCTGGCGCGCGAGGTGGCGAAGGGGAAGCTGGAGGAGGGCGCGGCGCGGGCGGCGCTGGAGCAGGTCACGTTCAGCACCGAGCTGGCGGGCGCCGCCGGGGCGCAACTGGCGATCGAGGCGATTCCGGAGCGGCGCGACCTCAAGGCGCCGCTGCTCAAGCAGCTCGACGATTTGCTCGCGCCGGAGGCGATCCTGGCGTCGAACACCAGCTCGATCTCGATCACCGAGCTGGCGGCGGCGACGCGGCGGCCGGAGCGCTGCATCGGCATGCACTTCATGAACCCGGTGCCGATGATGAAGCTGGTGGAGGTGATCCGCGGGCTGCAGACCAGCGACGCGACGCTGCAGGCGGTGACCGGGCTGGCGCTGAAGCTGGAGAAGACGCCGGTGGAGGTGCGCGATTTTCCCGGCTTCATCTCCAACCGGGTGCTGCTGCCGATGATCAACGAGGCGATTTACTGCGTGATGGAGGGCGTGGCCAAGCCGGAGGCGATCGACGAGGTGATGAAGCTGGGGATGGCGCATCCGATGGGACCGCTGACGCTGGCCGACTTCATCGGGCTGGACGTCTGCCTGGAGATCATGGAAGTGCTGCACCACGGGCTGGGCGACGACAAGTACCGGCCGTGCCCGCTGCTGCGCAACATGGTGGCCGCCGGGTGGCTGGGGCGGAAGTCAGGGCGCGGGTTTTACAGTTACTAGGGATTGATTGAACGCGGGCGCCCATCGGGCGCCGCCTGCCGCAGGCGGTTGTGGGCTTAGAATAAAGAAAAACCAGAAAAAGGGCAGAAGGGCAGACTGTGATGCCGAAAGCGAGGAAGTCCACCAGCCTGAACGTAAAAGACCCAGAAGCGCACCGGCTCGCCCTGGCCATCGCCGGCTTGACGGGAGAAAAGCTTACCCATGCCGTCACGACGGCCCTGCGGGAGCGGCTGGAGCGCCTGCAGCGGCGGCACAGAAAGGCGTCGGTCGAGGAGTTGCTTGCCATCGCCGACCGGGCGGCCGCGCACGTGCGGCGTCCTTATGTCGCCCACGCCGAGTTGTTGTACGACGAGCACGGGTTGCCCAAACCCGCGGTTGCGCTCTGAGAGGAGCGGCGCCCGGGGCGGCGGCTAATTGCCGCCGCTGGGTTCGGCGAGGGCGCCGGCGGCGACGGGCGCATTGAGCTTGACCGCGCTGACGGTTTGGGTCCAGCTGCGCTCGTGGTTGCTGAACTTCAGGGTCAGGGGCAGCTTGACGCCGCCGCCGACGCTTTGGTAGTTGGAGAAATCCACCTGCAGCGGGAGCATGCCGAGGTAGGTGGGCGTGCCGGTGATGATGCGGCGGAGCAGGCCGGAGGAGGCGTTGAAGTAATAGCGCACGAAGCCGTGCGCGGTGCGCTCGGCCATCAGGTAGGCCTTGCCGCCCTGGAAGGGGACGCGGGCGAAGACGCGCGCCTTGGCGGGGTCGAGGCCGGCGGCGGGGTACATGCCCTGGTAGAGCGACAGCTCGGTCGCCATTTCGCCTTCGGCCGGGCCGGCGGCGCCGCGGCCGCGCCAGGACCAGAAGGCGCTGCCGTTGTAGCCGGCGCGTCCGCGGCCCTGGGTGATGGCGAAGCGGCCGCCCTGCTTGACCACGTTGAGCGCCATGGCGGCGCCGCGCATCATCGGCTGCGAGACGGTCATGGTCTCGCTGCGGATGGCCGCGAGGGCGCTCGCGCCGCCGAGCGCTTGCTCATACTTGGCCAGCACCTGGGCGGCGGTGGGCAGGTTGGTGCGGTCGAAGCCGCCGCGGCCACCGCGTCCGCCGCGGGCTCCCCCGCGGGCGGGCCCGGCCGCCATGGCGCCGGCGGCCGGCGGCGGGACGTCGGCGGCGATGCTGAGCGCGCCGTCGGGTTCGGGGCGGCCCTGGTGGCAGGTGAAACAGTTGACCTCGGGGCGGCCGTTGAAGGTGGACTTGTTGATGGCGAAGACCATCTCGATCATCCGGCGTGCGATCTTCTTCTGCGGCTTGATGTCGGCGCTGAACGGCTGCGCGTGGCAGAAGTTGCAGCGCACGCCGAGCGAGCTGGCGATGAAGCTCATGGTCGGGCGCAGTTCGCTCGCCGGCAGGCCCTTGAACACCTGGATGTTTTTGAACACCTGACCGGCGGTCTTTTCGGCCGCGGTCTGCTGGGCCGCGAGCATCGGGGTCAACGCCAGCGCCGCCAGCGCCGCACCCGCCAGGAAGCGCAGGGAAGGGAATCGCATGCAAGCTACCTTACCGCAGAGTGTGACCGCCGTCACAGACATAACTTGCGCGGCGCCGTAAGTCTGCATGCTACCGTCGTCATGCGCGCGGCACGAGGGGCTTTACACTAATGAGCAAGGTTGCATCCGTCATGTCCAGCCAGTCCGAGCTAGCCTGCCGGCTCCAGAGCCTTCACCAAGGCCCCGAGCCGCTGCTGCTGCCCAACGTCTGGGACGTCGCGGGCGCGCGGCTGCTGGAGGAGATCGGCTTTCCGGCGGTCGCCACCTCGAGCGCGGCGATCGCGAATGCGCTGGGCTATCCCGACGGGGAGCGGATCTCGAAGCGCGAGATGCTGAACGTGGTGGAGAGCATCGCCGAGGCGGTGCGCATTCCGGTGAGCGCCGATATCGAGGCGGGCTACGGCGCCTCGCCCGAGGAGGTGCTCCAGACCGGACGCGATCTGCTCGCCGCGGGGGCGGTGGGGTGCAACCTCGAAGACAGCGAAGGCGAGCGCCGGCTGGTGCCGATCGAGTTGCAGGTGGAGAAGCTGGCGGCGCTGCACGCGGCGGGCGAGGAAGCCGGCGTGGCGCTGGTGATCAACGCCCGCACCGACGCGTTCTTCCTCAAAGGGCCGCAGGCGTTGGATGCGTTCGCCGAAGGGGCGCGGCGGGCGCGCGCCTACCGCACCGCCGGCGCGGCCTGCATCTTCACGCCCGGGGTGCGCGAGCTGGGGCTGATCGCGCGGCTGCTGGAGGCCTCGCCCGGGCCGCTGAACATTCTGGGCGGGCCGGGGCTGCCGCCGGTGGGCGAGCTGGCGCGCGTGGGGGTGCGTCGCATCAGCCTGGGTTCGGGCCCGTACCGCGCCGCGCTGGCCGGGTTCCGGCGCATCGCCGAGGCGCTGCGCGGCGGGGGCGGCTTCGAGCTGCTGGCGGGCGCGATCGCCTACGCCGACCTGAACGCGCTGCTGGCGCCGCGCGCTTATTGAGTCTTGCGTAATATAGCGTCAACTGCCGCAGCGAGCGCGTCGGGCCCGGCTTGATGCCGGGCCCGATTCCAGCCTGTGGCGATTGACACCGTAATACGCAAGACTCAATAAGCGACGCGGCGGACGATGCGCAGGGCTTCGACCGCCTGCGGCAGGGCGTACTGCTCGCCGGCGTAGCCGCTGACGAAGCGGCCGCCGCGGATCTCGCCGCGGGCCTCGAGGCGGCGGCAGGCGAGCAGGACTTCGTACCAGCCCACGGCGCTGCTCTCGTCCTCGAGACCGGCTTTGAAGATGACGCCGTAGCGGCGCAGCCACTGGCGCGCCTGCTGCTCGGCGAGCGCGTGGCGCGCGAGCTCGAGGTCGCCCTGCGAGGCGGGCGGGGCGGCGGCGTCGGGGAGGGCCTCCTGCACCAGGGTCCAGCGGCCGGGGGAGTGGCGGGGGCGGGCGGCGGCGGCGCGGCCCTGGCCGGCGCGGCGCTTGGGATCGAGAAAGGCGCGCAGGTTGTCGAAGCCGTCGGCGGTGGCGAGGCCGGCGGCGACCAGTTCCCAGAGGGCGTCCTCGACTTGGCTGGCGACCAGGCCGTCGCCGGCGAGGGCGGCGAAGAAGCTGGCGCCGCGGCGCTCGAGACGAGCCAGCACCTGGGCCGCCGCCGGGCTGAGGCGCGAATTGCCGTTGCGTTCAGCCGCCGGCTGCCAGCCGGAAGCGCGCAGCAGCCAAGCGGCGTCGCCGCGGCGGAAGAAGGTGATGGGTGAGTTGCGGTTGGGCGCGACGCGGGCGGGGCCGCCGTTGGCGCTGACGCGGCTTTTGCGCGGCGAGATGCGCGCCCAGGCGAACTCGCCGCTGAGGCAGAGCTCATCCAGCAGGGCGGGGGCGTAGTCGGCGACGCGCGCCGGGAGCAGCTCGCGCTCCCAGGCGCTGGCGGCGGCTTCGAAGCCCTGCAACTGCTCGAGCACCGCCGCCAGACCGCGCTGGCCGTGCAGGCGGGCGCCGGGCTCGAGGTGCTGCCAGCGGCGCAGGAAGCGGGCGTAGACCGCCGGGGCGACGGGCTCGATCTCGGCGCGCAGGCGGCGCACCATGCGGCGCTGGATGCGGGCGAGCAGGCCGCGCTCGCACCAGCCGAAGGTGGCGCCGCGCAGCACGCGGCCCTGGCCTTCGAGGGCGAGCAGCGCGGTGGCGACGGCGTCCGCGGGGAGGTGCAGGCGGCGGGCTAAATCGGCCTCGGTGACCGGGCCGAGGATTTCCATCCAGCCGCCGAGCATGCGCGCGAGTGCGGCCTCATCCGCGGTGGGGGTCGCGCCGGCGAACTCGACGCCGGGCCAGACGGCGCCGGCCAGGCCGGCGCCGGAGGCGGGCTTTTTCCCGGCGCCGGTGAGGGCGGCGGCGCGCTCGGCCGCGATCCAGCCGCGGTTGTGGGGCAGGACGCGGCCGGCGGCGCGCAATGCGTCGAGCCAGGCGCGCCAGCCGGCGGCGACTTCCTCCTCGGGCAGCCAGAAGAGGGAGAGCAGCAGGTCGTGCAGCTCTTCGGGCGATTCGGGTTGGGGCCAGGCCTCGGCGCGCACCGCCTCGACCGCGGCGGGGTCGAGGGCGCCGGGCGCGGGCGCGGCGGCGCCGGCGGCGGCGCGGAGGTCCACGGCGCGGGCGCGGCGCTCTTCGAGCGGGGCGTCGTCGAGGAAGCCGTAGGGCGCGACGTTGAGGATTTCGTGGGCCAGGGCGGAGGGCGCGGGCGTGTCCACGGCGTGGAGGGCGATGGCGCCGGATTCGATGCCGCGGAGCACGGCCTCGAGGCCGTCAAGGTCGAGGAAATCGTGCAGGCAATCGCGCATGGTTTCCTGCACGTAGGGGTGATTGGGAATCTCGAGGTCCTCGCCGCCATGGTTGTCCTGGCAGCCGACCTGCATGGGGAAGGCGGCGGCGAGCAGATCCTCGGCGCGCATGCGCTGGATTTGGGGCGCGAGCTTGCGGCCGCCGCTGAAGCGCTGCAGCGCCAGCGCGCGGCCGGCGGTCCAGCGCCAGCGGGTGCCGAAGATGGGGGCCTGGAGCACGGCCTGCTCGAGGATGGGCCGCACGGTGGCGGCGCGCAGGAAGGCGAAGATCGTTTCCAGGGGAAAGCTGTGCTGCTCAGAAAGCGCCAGCGCCAGGCCGTTGTCGCCGGCCGAGGCCTGCAGCTCGAAATCGAAGCCGCGGCAGAAGCGCTTGCGCAGCGCCATGCCCCAAGCCTTGTTGATGGCGGCGCCGAAGGGGGCGTGAATGACGAGCTGCATGCCGCCGCCATCGTCGAAGAAGCGCTCGGCGACGAGGCGGCGCGCGGTGGGCATGGCGCCGAGCGCGGCCTGGGCGGCGTGGAGGTAGGCGATGGCCTGGCGCGCGCCGCTTTCGTTGAGGCCGCAGGCCGCGGCGAGCTCGGGCCAGGCGGCGGGGGGCAGAGCGCCGATCCAGTCGCGCAATTCGGCCACCGAGGCGGAGAGCTCGGGCGTGCGCCCGGGCGCCTCGCCCAGCCAGAACGGCACGGTGGGCGGGGCGCCGTGGGCGTCCTCGACGCGCACGCGGCCGGTCTCGATGCCGCGCACCTTCCAGGAGTGGGTGCCGAGCAGGATGATGTCGCCGGCGTTGCTTTCGGTGGCGAAGTCCTCGTCGACGCTGCCGATGGCGAGGTTTTCGGGCTCGGCCTGGACGACGTAGCTGGCGGTTTCGGCGATGGCGCCGCCATTGAGGATGGCGGCCATGCGCGCGCCGCGGCGGGGACGGAGGCGGTGATGCACGCCGTCGCGATGGAGCAGCGCGCCGCGGCGGCCGCGCCGGGTGCTGATGCCTTCACTGAGCAGCTCGAGCAGAGCGTTGAACTCCGGGCGCGGCAGATCGCGGTAGGGCCAGGCGCGGCGGGCGAGGGCGAAGAGTTCGTCCTCGCCCCAGCCTTCGGGGGTGTCGCTCGACGCCACCGCGGCGGCGATCTGCTGAGCGAGGATGTCGCGCGGCCAGGCGGGGACCTGGAGGGCTTCGAGGTCCGCCGCGGGCGCGCCGCCGCGGAGCGCGCGCACCAAGGCGGCGCATTCGATCAGGTCGTCACGGGTGAGGGCGAAGAAGCGACCTTTCGGAATTGCCCCTTTCCAGTGTCCGGCGCGGCCGACGCGCTGCCAGGCGGCGGCGAACTGACGCGGCGAGCCCAACTGGCAGACCAAGCCGACGCTGCCGATGTCGAGGCCGAGCTCGAGCGAGGCGGTAGCCACCATCATTTGCAGCTCGCCGCGCTGGAAGCGCTCCTCCGCGCGCAGGCGGATGGCGCGCGACAGGCTGCCGTGGTGCGCGGCCACGGCGTCCTCGCCGAGGCGCTCGCGCATGCGGTGGGCGACGCGCTCGGCCATGCGCCGCGTGCCGACGAACACCAGCGTGGAGCGGTGCTCGCGCGCCAGTTCGGCGAGGCGCTGGTAGCGCTCCTCCCACTCCTCGTTGGTGGCGATGGGGCCGAGCTCCTGGGCGGGGACTTCGACGGCGAGGTCCCAATGCCGCTGGTCGCGCACGGCGACGATCTGCGGCAGCGGGCGGCCGCCGGCGAGGAAGCGCGCGACCTCCTCGAGCGGCCTGGCGGTGGCGGAGAGGCCGATGCGCTGCGGGCCGCCGCTTAGATGGTCGAGACGCTCCAGGCTGAGCGCGAGGTGGGCGCCGCGCTTGTTGGCGACCAGGGCGTGGATTTCGTCCACGATGACGGTGCGGGCGGGGCGCAGCAGCTTGCGGCCGCCGGCGGAGGTGAGCAGGATGTAGAGCGACTCGGGGGTGGTCACCAGGATGTGCGGGGGGCGGCGCAGCATCGCCTGGCGCTCGCCCGCGAGCGTGTCGCCGGTGCGCACCGCGGCGCGGATGCGGCCGGTGAAGCCCAGCTCGGCGAGCGGGCGCTCGAGGTTTTTGTGAATGTCGTTGGCGAGCGCCTTCAGGGGCGAGACGTAGACCACTTGCACGGCGTCGTCCAGCCGGCCGGCTTCCGCCTGGCGCGCCAGGCGGTCAATGGCGATGAGAAAGGCGGCGAGCGTTTTGCCCGAGCCGGTGGGCGCGGCGATGAGGACGTCGTTGTCGGCGGCGATCAGCGGCCAGCCCTGGGCCTGGGGCTCGCTGGGCTCGCCGAAGCGCGCGGCGAACCAACTCCCCACGGTTGCGCCGAGCCCTGCCGCCATGCCCCGATGCTAGCACAAAGAAAAAGCGAAGCCGCGGTGGGCGGGGCAGCTTGACTGGCAGGTAATGTCGGTGCCACAATTGCCTTGAGCGATAGCGAGCTTAGTGGTATCCGCGTGGACGCTGGCCCGGTGCACCGAATTCTAGATGCGCGAAGGCCAGTGAAAAGCGCCAGGGCTTCGGCCCTGAGACCCGAAGGGCGATCTCGCCCCCGTGATCCGGGCAGCTTCACCGCCCAGATTGCCGTGGCTGCAAGAAATTGTCAGCTGATCGGCTGGGACAGAGGCTTATGCTCCGCAATCGTTCGCCGATATTCGCCGCGGCGCTACTACGGATAATGCCGCGGCATCTCTGTCTTTGTCTCACCAGCGCACGTAGTCGTTTGGGTAAATGTTAGCGTGCGTGCCGCTTGCCCGGATCGGGCCCTTCTCGCAGCATTCGAATTCTACGTTATCCAGCCGTCCCGCGTCGGAACGGGAGACGTCGTGGTGGAATCCCGTGCGGAGCGGCGCGCCAAACCGGAACCTGCCCCGGAGCAGCTGCTGAGGCGGCACCTGCCGCGCTTGGCCATGCATCGCGCCAGGGGCTGCGGCCTTGAACAGCAGCCCGCGTGAGTCGGTGAAACACCTGGAAGCGCCAGGAACCCTCGCCGGGCTTTGGAGGCCGCATGTGTGCCAATCCGGAAGCCCCCTCCTGATTTTGACGAATTCATCCGCCATGCGCCCCGCATTCGTGACAAAATTTCTCGGCGGCAAAAGGAGGGGCTCAGCGGACCTGCCACCGGCTACCCTATTCTTCACATCGCTGTGTAGACGCGATGAGATTTTTTGGTAGGCGGCTTTCATCGCTTGTTCGTAAAGGTTCGGGGAGAGGCGATCCGGGAGGGGCAAATCGAGGGGGGCCGGCATCGCGCAAAAATCGAACGCCCTCAGAAGGGACTCATCGTCGACCGCTCGCACGTAAAAGAGCACCAATTCTGCCGGCGAGACCGACCGACTGCTGACATGCCCGGCCGCGGCGTCCATCAGCCGCTGAACTGTGTCCGTCGGGTAGAGAGACTGGCTACGAGCTCTTGACGCTATCGCGATGACTTTGGTCAACGCGCCGACGACGCGTTTGGCACATGCCTCCGCCTGCATGTGGTTCGGGTTCGGTAGCCCGGCGACGAGCGCAAGGGGGCGAGGTGTCGGTGCCTGCGGATCTCGGATGCCCTTGCCCGCCAATCTCTGTTACCGCATTCTTGACAACGCTAGCGCGATGTCCGCCGGTATGACGATGGCGCGTCCAAGGTCTGCGGGCTGGGCTGCGAGAAGCCGTTCAAGGGCGGACCCGCTCTCCGAGTACGCGCTGCTCGGCTGTGGTTTGAAGCTGGCAAGCTCCTGCAGGTCTATGCCATGGACCGTCGCCCAGTTCGCGATTTTTTCGACGAGGTCCATGCGGTCGGCTGGGGGCAGCGCTCCGGGTGAACCCACCTTCAGACCGGGCCGCCTATACTCGGGTTCCACCGGGACATAGTCCGGTTGCATATCGGGGGGGAGCGTGCCGATCCAGTAGCGAAACGGAGCCCGTCGGCGCAGATAAACTGGGGCTCCTGCTTGGGCGTGGACGCAGAACGCTAGGAGAACGGGCCTGGCGAGGTCGCCGAGGGCGGGGCCGGCAGACGGGGTCGCGCGGCGGAGGGAAATCGCGCGGTCGACGACCTCCCGGTCCTCTGGTCGGAACACGGCAACGTATGCCGGGGAGCCTGGATCGGACGCCGTTTGGAGCTCTGGTGAGATGAGGTCAGCAATAAGCTGCTTGAGGCTGCGCCCGCGCCTGTCCGTCGGCCACGCGTCCTTACGGTTTAGTTCAAGGCCCAACGCTGCCAGGAGGAGAGGCGAGCGGCTGCGCGAGTAGTGATCGCGCACCAATTCGACCGCCTTTGCCCGAAATTCCTCGGTCGTTAAAGGCACATGCACATTCTACGCGCTGTGCGATTTGGCGCAAGGGCCCGCAACAAGCCCCCGGGCGAAGGCGCCACAGTTTAGTGGCCGGCGGTTTTGGCGGGGGTGGGCTGGGGGTACTTGGCGTTGTAGAGGGCGATGATCGCCTGGGTGATGTTGGTGCTGGGCTGGGCGAAGAGCACCGGGTTGCGGGGCCAGCCGACGCTGGTGTCGACCACGAGGGCGAAGCCGTGGCCGGCGGCGTACTGGCGGATGATCGGCGCCATCTTGTTGCCGACTTGGCTGACCACGTTGCTGATGGCGGCCTGGACGTCGGATTGGGCGTCCTGCTGCAACTGCTGCGCGTCGCGCTGTTCTTCCTGGATCTTTTCCGTCAGGGCGTTCTTGGCGCCGGCGCTCAGGGTGCTGGCGCCGTCGCTGAGCTGCTTCTGCTGCGCCGTGATCTCCTGGCCGTACTTGGCGAGCTGGGTGCGCTGGGGGGTGAAGCGCTGCTGCACCGCGGCGAGCAGTTGCTTGCCTTCCGCGGTGGCGGCGATGGCGCCTTGGAAATTGATCACCGCCAGCTTGCCGGGGTCTTTCAGCGGGGGCGGGGGCGGGGAAGCGGGTTTCGCTTGTGCTGCCGCCGCGCAGGCGAAAAACAGGCCGATCGCGGCGGCCCGGTGCAGGTAGTTCATGCGTGGCAGCCTCTGGGCGAGATTATAAGAGATTTTGGCTGAACTCAAGAGCAAGCGGCGCGGGGGAGTTTCCCCCGCGCCGCCTGGGCACGACCGTTCTGCACCGCGTTCAGTGGCCGCGGCCGCCGCGGCCACCGCGGCCCCCGCCGCCGCGGGGGCCACCGCCGCCGTGGGGAACGCCGCCGCCGCCACCGTGCGGGGCGCTGACGTGGCCGCCGCCGAAGGAGCCGCGCGGGGGCGCGCTGTAATGCGGCTGTCCGCCGCTGGGCCGGCCGCCGCCGTAGCTGCGGAAGCCGCCGTTGCCGCGCGGGGCGCTGTAGCGCGGGCCGGAGCTGGCGCGCGGGGTGACGATGGTCTGGCCGATGTGCAGCGGCGGGCGGCCGCCGCCACCGCCATAGCTGCGATAGCCGCCGTAGGCAGGCGATCCGCCCCCGGCGTAGGGGCGTCCACCGCCGTAGGAGCGCGCGCCGCCATACTGCTGCGGCTGCTGCGGCTGGAAGCGCTGGAAGCCGGGGCGGGTGGCCGGGGCCGCCGGGCGCATAGTGCCGCGCGGCGCGGCGAAGGTGCGGCCGTTGACCGGGGTCTGGCCGCCGCCGTTGAAGCGCTGGAAGCCAGGACGGGTTGCCGGGGCCGGGCGCAGGGTGCCACGCGGCGCGGCGAAAGTACGGCCGGCGTTGGGCGCGGCGAAGGTGCGGCCCGGGATGCGGGCATTGGCGGCGGGGCCGCCGAAGCGCTGGAAGCCGGGGCGCGAAGCCGGGGCTGCCGGGCGCATGGTGCCGCGCGGCGCCGTCACCCGTCCGGCCGCGGCCGGGGAGAAGGTGCGGACGCGGGTCTGGATGCGCGCCTGCTCCTGCTGGAAGCTGGGCGTCGCGGCGCCACGCGCCCGCCCGAAGAAGCGGGTCGCGACCGGCCGCGCCACCACGGAGCGGGCCAAGGGGCGTCCGCCGCCGAGCGCGCCGCGGCCGGGCACCACGGGCAGGCGGCCGCCGAGCGCCTGGCCCTGGCGGATATTGGCCACGGTCACGCGTTCCCGCGTGCCGATGACGCCGTGCTGGAACTGGTTGGCGGGAATGCGGACCACCGCGCGGCGCAGGCGGGCATTGCTCTCCAGCCCGTCCAGATTGGAGTAGGCGATGCGGCCGCGGCCGGCGACCGCCAGCGGCGGGACCACGCGGCCGTAGCGGCCGTAGTCGCGGATGTTGTAGATGTTGACGGCGTGGAAGCCGTAGCCGCCCCACCACGGACGGAACGGGTCGCAGGGTCCGATGGGCAGCCAGCCGATGCTGCCGTAGCCGAAGCCGACACCCACACCGAAGCCGCCGCCCCAACCGAAGAAGGAGACGTAGGCGGGCGCCCAAATCGGCCGGTAGTAGGGCGTCACCGGACCGGGCCACCACACCCACACCGAGCCATAGGGGAACCAGCGGCCGTAGTGATACGGCGCCCAACCCCAGGGCTCATAGTCCTGCCAAGTCCAGCCCCAGTAGGGCTCCCAGTCCCAGCGGCCGTGGCTGTAGGGGGTCCAGCCGGCGTTCTGGTTGTAGGGCGCCCAGACTTCGCCGTAGCCGGGCACGTAGGTCCAGTAGCCGTAGGCGCTCAGGTCCTGCGCGCCGGTGTAGTAGGGGTTGACGTACTGGAAGTTGGCGGCGTCCTCGACCTTGGCGTCGAGGCGGCTGTTCCAGCGGTCCCAGGAATCACGTCCGGGCGCGTCGCTGATTTTGTATTCGGGCGAGTTGACGCCTTCGACGGTGATCAGTTGGCCGGCGCGCAGCGTGGTGCTGCCCTGCGGGGTGGAGATGTCGGCCTCGCCGCGGCGCACGATCACCTGGGTCTCGCTGGCGGAGTTGACCAGGATGCGGAAGACGCCCTGTCCGCGCGGGCGAATGGCGACGTTGGGGGTGTCGATTTCGCTGGTGGCGCGCGGGTTGCGCAGCACCACGTAATCGGCCAGGCCGGAGGCGAGTTGAATCTGGATTTGGTTGCGGGTCAGGCTGACGAGGTTGGCCTGGGCGTTGTCGCCGAGGCGGAGCAGATCGGCGTAGTCAATCTGCACTTCGGCGCGCGAGCCGGGGCCGGCGGCGACCTTATCGCCGCTGACCAGCGGCGTGTTGATGGCGCCCGACTGCCACTCGGCGGTGTCGGCGCGTTGGGTGGAGACGTTGCCGCTGATCAGGCTGAGGCGCGCCACCACGGCGTCGGAAACCGGCGGCGTGTTCGAGCTTTGCGCCGCCGCGCCTAACCATCCCAAGCCAATCAACGCGATGACTGCCAGGTTGACCGCACGTTTTACCGCTCCTGACATATGCCACCTC
>JAKAOE010000456.1 GCA_021823305.1 Acidobacteriota bacterium | reverse complement strand
CGAGATCGCGGCCCATTTCGGCCTGGCGGCGGAGGCCGTGCTCATGACCAACGGCGTGGACGACGCCATCGCGCTGACGCTGGCCACGTTCGCCGATGCGGGCGACGCGGTGCTCATCGCCGAGCCCACGTTCGCCATGTACCGCTTTTACGCCGAGCGCGCCGGCCTGGAGGTGCGCACGCTGGCCTACGGCGACGGCGGCGCGGGCCTCGAACGCGAGTTCAGGCTCGATGCCGCGACGTTCGCCGCGGCGCTGCGCGGCCCGGAGGCGCCGCGCGTGGTGCTGCTCGCCAACCCGAACAACCCCACCGGCGCGTGGCTGCCGCCGGAGGCGGTGCGGACGCTGGCCGCCGCCCATCCCGGCGTGCTGTTTTTCGTGGACGAGGCCTACGCCGATTTCGCGCCCGCGCCGGAGGGCGTGCTCGCGGACACAGCGCGTTTACCCAACCTGATCGTCGCCCGCACGTTCTCCAAGGCGCACGGCCTCGCCGCCCTGCGCCTGGGTCTGGTGGCGGCGCCGGCGGCGCTGATGCCTTACCTGCGGCGCGCACAGGCGCCCTACAACGTCAACGCGCTGGCGCTGGTTTGCGCGCGCGCCGCGCTCGGCGACCGCGACCGGCTGGCGGCCTACCGCGCCGAGGTGCTCGCCGGGCGCGAGGCGCTGGCCGCCGCGCTCACCCGCCTGGGGCGCACCTGGTGGCGCAGCGCAGGCAATTTCGTGCTTTTTGAAACCGGCGCGCCGGCGGCGGAGTTGGTCGCCCATTTTCGCGCCCGCGGGGTGCAGATCCGCGACCGCAGCCGCGACGTGCCCAACACGGCGCGCATCACCTGCGGCACACTGGCCCATACCGGCCGCGCGATCGCGCTGCTGGAAGGGTTTTATCGCCCGCCGCGGCCCGCACCCGCTCCCGCGGCCGACGCGCGGCCGGTCCTGGTCTTCGACATGGACGGCGTGCTGGTGGACGTGCGCGGCTCTTACCGCGCCGCGATCGCCGCCGCGGTGCGCGCATTGGGCGGCGGCGAGACCGGCGCGGACGAGATTCAGGATCTCAAGGAGGCGGGCGGCTACAACAACGACTGGGACTTGGCGAGCGAGCTGTTGCTCCGCCGCGGGCGCGCGGCCGCGCGCGCGGAGGTGATCGCCGCCTTCGACCGCGCCTATCGCGGCGCCGGGGACGACGGCCTGTATTTGCGCGAGGCCTGGCTGCTGCCCGCCGACGCGCTGGCGGCGCTGGGGCAGCGCTACCGGCTGGCGATCTTCACCGGCCGGCCGCGCGCCGAGGCGCTCGCGGCGCTGCGCCGCTTCGGCGTCGAGGCGGCGTTCGCGGATTGCGTCGCGCTCGAGGACGTGGCGCGGGGCAAGCCCGATCCCGAGGGGCTGCGGCTGCTGGCGGCGCGCTTCGCCCCCGCGCCCCTGGCGGCGTTTCTGGGCGACAGCGTGGACGACGCCCGGGCGGCGCAGGCGGCCGGCGTGCCGTTTATCGGCGTGCTGCCGCCCGGGCATTCCCATCCGGCGGCGCTGCGGCGGGCGTTCGCGGCGCTGGGCGCGGCGGGCGTAGCCAACGACGTGACCGCCGCAGCCGGGGAACTGCTCGCCCGCGAGGCCGAGGCATGAAGCGCGCCGGCTCGCAGTCCCGGCGGGCGGCGTTGCGCCGCCGCACCGCCGAAACCGATGTGCGCGTGGAGCTCGTCCTCGCCGGGCGCGGACGCTACGACGTCACCACCGGCATCCGCTTTCTCGACCACATGCTCGAGCTCGTCGCCCGCCACGGCGGGTTCGACCTCCGGCTGCGCGCCCGCGGCGATCTCGATGTGGATCAGCACCACACCGTCGAGGACACCGGCCTGGCGCTCGGCCAGGCGGTGAGCCGCGCGCTGGGCGGCCGCCGCGGGATCCGCCGTGCGGGCTGGTTCGCCATGCCGATGGACGACGCGCTGGCGCTGGCCGCGGTGGATTTGAGCGGGCGGCCGCACGCGGTCTGCGATTTGCGCATCCGCGCCGCGCGCGTGGGCGACCTGCAGGCGGAGCTGATCCCCGACTTCTTCGCCGGCTTCGCCCAGGGCGCCGCCGCCAACGTGCACCTCAAAACGCTCTATGGCCGCAGCAGCCATCATCTCGCCGAGGCCGCCTTCAAGGCCTTCGCGCGCGCGCTGCGCGCCGCCTGCGCACCCGATCCGCGGCTCGACGGGGTATTGCCGTCCACCAAGGGGGTGCTCTGACCATGATCGCCATCGTGGACTACGGCGCCGGCAATGCCGCTTCGGTGGCACGCGCGCTGGCGCGGCTGGGCGCGGCGCATCGCATGGTCGCGCGCGGCGGCGAGCTGGAAGGCGCCGAACGCGTGATCCTGCCCGGCGTCGGGCACTTCGGCGCGCTCCTGCGCGCCTTGGACGAGCGCGGAATGCGCCAGCCGCTGCAAGCGTTTCTGGCCTCCGGCCGGCCGTTTCTCGGCATCTGCGCCGGCCTGCAGGCGCTCTATGCCGCCAGCGAAGAAGCGCCGGGCGTGGCTGGATTGGGCCATTGGCCGGGCGTGATCCGCCGCTTTCCGCCGGGCGGCAAAATCCCGCACGTCGGCTGGGCGGAGGTAACGCCCAGCCGC
>JAKAOE010000455.1 GCA_021823305.1 Acidobacteriota bacterium | reverse complement strand
GCTGGGCTGCGCCCCAACCCGGTGCTCAACTGGGACGGCCTCTATCTGCCGGTCTTCGAGCCCGACAAGCTCAACCACTCCTTCCTCAATACCAGCTCCGAGTTCGACGGCAGCGTCAGCTACACCTGGGAGCGCGGCGGCAAACGCCAGGCCCGCATCCGGGCGGCGCGCGACATCACCACCGTGGTGCGCTCGCAGGTGCTGGACGCCGGCCGCGGCTTGGCCTTCGCCGTGGCGCAGCAGTTCGTCGCCGCGCTGCTGGCGAAATCCAGCCTGGCCTTCGCGCTCCAGGACCAGGCGAGCTGGCTGCGCACCGTCAACCTGAGCCGGACCCAGTACCGCGCCGGCGCCATCAGCGAGGGCGATCTCGACACCATCAAGCTGCAGACGCTGCAATACCAGGCCACCGTCTCCGCCGACCGCCTGGCGCTGGCGCAGGCGCTCACCGGGCTGCGCCAGGCGATCGGCTTCAGCGGCGTGCCCTCCAACTTCGGCGTCGCCGGGCGGCTCGCCTTCCAGCCGCTGCACGGCAACCTCGACGACATGCAGTTGCTGGCGCTCAAGCGCCGTCCCGACCTGATGGCGGCGCAGCAGTCCATCACCGCCGCGCAAAGCCAGTACAAGCTGGCCCAGGCCGACGGCAAGCGCGACCTCACCACCACGGCGCAGTACATCCACACCGCCGGGCTGAGCGAGATGGGCTTCCTGTTCAGCATCGAGATCCCGGTCTTCGACCGCAACCAGGGCGAGATCGCCCGCACCGCCGCGGCCGAGACCCAGGCCCGCGACCAGGAACAGCAGGCCCGCCAGCAGGTGCTGACCGACGTGCGCACCGCCTACGAGGCGGTGCAGGAGGGCGCCAAGGTGGTGCAGTTGTACGACTCCGGCTATCGCGCCGAGGCGCGCCAGGCGCTCGCCATCCGCCGCTACTCCTACACCCGCGGCGCCACCAGCCTGCTCGATCTGCTCGATGCCGAGCGCACCTACCGCTCCACCGAGCTGGGCTACCGCCAGGCGCTCGCTACCTACATGCTCGCGATCGAACAGTTGAAGGAGGCGGTGGGATCGAGGACGTTGCCATGAACAAGCGAACCGCATGGGGAACCGCGGGCGGCGCGGCGCTGCTCGTCCTGGCGCTGGCCGGCTGCAACAGCTCACAGGCGGCGCAGGCGGCGGCCAAGGGCTACGCCGGCGCGGCCGCGCCCAGGGCCACCCTGGTCACCGTGCCGCCGCGCCAAATGGGCCACGTCCAGGTGGTCAACGCGCAACTCGCCACCTGGCCGCGCCAGTTGCGCCTGACCGGCAACGTGGACTACAACCAGTTCGTCACCACTCCCGTGCTCAGCCAGGTGAGCGGCCCGGTGGCCCGCATCCTGGTCCAGCCCGGCGACCAGGTGCGCGCCGGTCAGCCGCTGCTCGACGTCTCCAGTCCCGACTTCGCCCAGGACCGCGACACCTACGTCAAGGCCCAGGACGAACTGGCGCTGGCGCAAAAATCCTACGCCCGCGACCGCGATCTCTACGCCCACCACGCCCTCGCCGAAGCCGACCTGCAGGCGGCGCAGTCGGCGCGCAACCAGGCCCGCGCCGACCTCGAGGCGGCGCAGCAGTCGCTGCGCATCCTCGGCTTCGCCAACCCCGCCGCCGCCGTGGCCGCCACTCCCACCGCGCTCATCCCGCTCAAGGCGCCGATCGCCGGCGAGGTGGTCGAGCGCGACGTCGCCCCCGGCCAACTGGTGCAGGCCGCCGCCACCCAGTGCTTCGTGATCAGCAACATGAGCACCGTCTGGGTGCTGGCCAATGTCTACCAGAGCGACCTCGCCTACGTCCGCGTCGGCGACCCCGCCGTCATCACCACCGACGCCTACCCCCACCCTTTCTACGGCCGTATCCAGTACCTGAGCCCGGCGCTCGATCCCATGACGCGCACGCTGCAGGCGCGCATCGAGACCCGCAATCCCGGCGGCGCCCTCAAAAAGCAGATGTATGTCAACGCGGTGGTCACCGCTGGCCGCATGCGCAACATCATCATCGTGCCCAACGACGCCGTGCTGCGTGACGACCAGAACAATCCCTTCGTCTACGTCCAGGCCAGCCGACCCAACCAGTTCGCCCAGCGTGCGGTCAGCATCGGACCCTCCGAGAACGGCTTCACCCAGATCACCTCCGGCCTTGCCGCCGGCGTGCCCGTGGTCGCCAACGGCAGCCTGTTCCTGCAATTCGCCGGCTCCTTCCAATGATGCCCGCGCTCACAATGCCGCCAGCCCGCGCCGCCGCCCTCCCCGGTTGCGCGCCGCACCAGGCCCGCCGCGCGGGGACCCGCGCCGAGGAGGTTCCAGCGGAGCCGTGGCTTGGGGTGTCAGGGGCCCCAAGCCGCGGCGAGCAGGAAGCGGGCCGCGCGGCGCACGCGTCACGAGCAGCCAACGTCACACTCCGTAGCCGCGCGGGGACCCGCGCCGAGGAGGTTCCAGCGGAGCCGTGGCTTGGGGTGTCAGGGGCCCCAAGCCGCGGCGAGCAGGAAGCGGGCCGCGCGGCTTACGCGTCGCGAGCAGCCAACGTCACACTCCGTAGCCGCGCGGGGACCCGCGCCGAGGAGGTTTCAGCGG